>CAIWFP010000260.1 GCA_903911985.1 uncultured Sphingomonadales bacterium | reverse complement strand
GTCAAACAGCGTCATCTCGGTGAAGAAGCCGCCATCCAGCCCCGCCGGCCGCCCGCCGCCGCACAGCAAGGTGGCGCCGGCCGCCTTGCCCAGAGCGATGTAATGTTCGACCTTGGCGCGCTGGCTCTCGCGGATGAGGGGCCCCATGGTGACGGTGGGATCGGAGGCGTCACCCAGCTTGATCCGCGCCGCGACCGCCTTGGCCACCTGGGCAAAACCCGGGCGGATGGAATTGTGCACCAGCAGCCGGGTGGGAATGGCGCAGCCCTGCCCCGCGTTTACCGAAAGAAAGCCCACCGCCATGGCCGCCGCGCGCTGCACATCGGCATCGTGGCGCACGATCATGGCGGACTTGCCGCCAAGTTCCAGGTGCACCTTCTTCAGGCTGGGCGCGGCCTGTGCCATGATCGCGGCGCCAACGCCTTCCGATCCGGTGAAGGTGACCATGTCCACCCTTTCGTCGGTGCACAGCAACTGGCCCTCGGCCACCCCGCCGGTCACGATGTTGAGCACGCCCCTCGGCAGGCCGATCTCGTCCGCGATCTCGCCGAACAGCAGCGCGGAAAAAGGGGTGAACTGCGAGGGTTTCAGCACCATCGTGCAGCCCGCCAGCAGCGCCGGGGTAATCTTCGCCAGATTGAGCAGGAACGGGAAGTTGTAGCCGGTGATCGCGCTGACCACGCCGAAGGGCTCGCGCACGACGGTGGTGCCGCCGATCGACTGCGGCCCGCCGGGTACGAACATGTTGGGGGTGACATCGATGGGCAGGCGTTCGCTGTCCTCGAGCCGGGCATATTTGATCGCGGCGGCCAGATGGTTGATCGGGTTGGCCACCTGCATCGCATGGGTGATATGCTGCGCGCAGCCGACTTCGGCGACGATCAGCGCGGCGATCTCGCTTTGCCGGGCGCGCAGGGCATCGACCATGCGCTGCATCACATCGGCGCGTTCATCCATCGTCATCGCCGGCCACGGGCCATGCTGGAAAGCGTGGGCGGCGGCGGCAATGGCGGCCTCCACCTGCGCGACGCTGGCCTGCGGTGCCTCGCCGATGGTGGCGCCGGTTGCCGGATTGATCACCGCCTCGCGGCCAGCCGCCGGGGCCACCCATTGGCCGTCGATATAGAGGCGGTCGATATGCGTGAAGGGAACGGTCAACGGTTGAGATCTTTCGCAAGGATCATGTCGGCCGCGTTCATGGCGACGGCCATGGCGGGGGCATTGGTGTTGCCCGATACGAGGGTTGGCATGATCGATGTGTCGCAGACGCGCAGGCCTTCCACGCCGCGCACGCGTAATTGCGGGTCGAGCACGCTGCCGGGATCGGCACCCATCGCGGCGGTGCCGGCGATATGAAAGCTCGTGCCGCCCAGATTTAGCAGGTTGGCGAGGATATCCTCATCGCTGCGGATCGTCGCGGCCTTGCCGGTTTCCCCGATGATCCAGCGCGCCAGCGCCGGCTGTTCGCCCAGCCGCCGCAGCCATTTGAACAGGTCGAGCGCCCTTTGGCGGTCCACCTCCTCGGCGAAATGATTGGCGTTGATGGCGGGCATCTGCGCGGCATCGGCGGAAGTGATATGGCTTGACCCCCGGCTTTCGGGGCGGGTGAAATAGCCAAGGATGCGCAGGCCCGGAAAGTGGTCCAGCACCATCTGACCCTTGGCGTTGACGTTCATCGTCACCAGCATCGAGCCGATTTGCGCATCGGGCCGGTCAAGGCCCGGCACGGTTTTGACAAAGCCGCCGACTTCATGCGCGGCGTCGGTCATCGCTCCGCTGGAGAACAGGGCATAACGCAGCACCGAGGCGATGAGCCCGAGGCCTTGCAGTTTCTGGTTGGAACTGTGGCCGGTCACCCGCCAATCCATCGCGACATAGCGATGTTCGCGCAGGTTTTCGCCCACAAGGGGGCTGTGCACCAGCGGGGTGATGCCCAGCGCCATCAGCCGCTCGCTATCGCCGATGCCCGACAGTTCCAGCAGCTTGGGCGATTCCACCGCGCCGGCGCTCAGAATGATCTCGCCCCGGCAGCTGACGATACGGTCATGCAGTTGCACCCCGTTCGCGCGCTTGCCGTCGAACAGGATTTTTTCCACCCGCACGCCGGTCAGCACGTCGAGGTTGGACCGGCCGCGCACCGGATCGAGAAAGGCGCGGGCGGCGGAAAACCGCTTGCCCTTGAAGGTGGTTGCGGTCTGATAGCCCATGCCCTGACTCGCGACGACATCGGTGTGGTTGACATCCTCCACTTCCGGCACGCCCACCTCGGCCGCCGCATCGAGGATCGCCTGACACAGCGGATTGCCCTTGGGATAGCGCGAGACCTTCAGCGGGCCGCCGGTGCCGCGCCAGGTGTCCGCACCCAGCACATGGTCTTCCAGCTTCACATATTGCGCGCCAATCCGGTCCCAGCCCCAGCCGGTGCAGCCCGCTTTCGCCCAGTCGTCATAATCCTGCGGCGAACCCCGCATATAGACCATGCCGTTGACCGAGCTGGAACCACCCACCGCTCGGCCCTTCAGCCACACTTCCTGAGGCTGGTTGCCTGCTGGCGTTACCGGATAGGCGTAGACATGCGGATTGGCGGGATCAAGCAGCTTGCCAAGCCCGCGCGGCATGCGGATCAGCGGGCTCTTGTCGTCCGGGCCGCTTTCGATCAGCAAAACGCGGTGCGCCGGATCTTCCGACAGGCGGTTGGCCAGTACGCAGCCCGAGGAGCCGGCGCCGACGATGATGTAGTCATAGCTTATGGTGTCGTTGGTCTTTGGCACGTTGGGCCCCTGTCCGTTCGGATGCATGTTCAGATCGCCACGATCACCGCCGGGCGCCCCGGCGAAACCCCTACTGCCTTGCGGGGCGGGGTGTGCGGTTGGATCAGATCGTGCATTATGTCGTCTCCCGTTGAGGCACAATCGTCGTGGCGCCATTTACCTTCGCCTATCCCAAGATGGGTGAGGGCTTGTTTTGCGCTTCTAGCCTAGGGGCATGACAACAGCACAAGATATGCTGGCCGAAGCGGGTCTGGTGGGCGATATCGCCGCCGGCACGCAGCCCGGCCTTACCGCCGCCCTTGCCGCGCTGGATGCGGAAACGGGCCTGTCCACCGATGGCCGGGCGCGCGCGCTCGCACAGTTTCGCGACAATCTCGCGCGGCTGGCGGCGATTGTCGCCGACCGGGCCGCCCATCCGGAAATCGCCGGGGTAAAGATCGATCGCCCGGTCTTCATCCTTGGCCTGCCCCGCTGCGGCACCTCCATCCTGCATGCGCTGATCGGCGCCGATCCGCAGGTGCGCACGCCGCTGCAATGGGAGGTGGCAGCACCTTCGCCGCCGCCCGAGGCAGCCACCTTCGACACCGATCCGCGCGCCGATGGCTATGATGCCTATGTCGCGGCAAACTTCACCGGCGCCTGGGCCGATGTGCTGAAGGCCCACCCCATCGGCGCGCGCATCCCGCAGGAATGCGGCATGATGCTGGAAACGGCCTTTCAGGGGATCAACCCGACGATGCTGTTCAGCCTGCCGGGCTATTACCAGTGGTACCGGCAGGCCGACACGCGCTTTGGCTATCAGGTGCACAAGATGTGGCTGCAACACCTTTCGTGGAAGAACCCGCGCGCACGCTGGGTGCTGAAGGTGCAGGAGCATGCCTATCATCTGCCCGAACTGTTTTCCGCCTATCCCGACGCCGTGCTGGTCCAGCCGCACCGCGATCCGGCAACGGTAATGGCATCGATCTCGCGGTTGATCGAGGTGATCCGCTGCGTCAGCTTCGACAAGATCGACCGGGCGGCGCTAGGGCAGGAATTAATGCACCTGTGGCACGACGGGCAGGTGGCCTCGATGGCGTGGCGCAAGGCCAACCCGCAGGTGAAGGTGCTGGATTTGCGGTTCAAGGACATCGTCGCCGATCCGGTGGCGGCGGTGCGGCAGGTCTATGACCATGCCGGCATCGAGTTCAGCCCCGCCACCGAGCAGGCCGTGGCGGGCTGGTGGGCGGCCAATCCTTCGGACAAGCACGGCCAGCACCGCTACGAACTGGCCGATTACGGTCTGACGCGCGAACAGGTCGAGACGGTCTATGCCGACTATATCGAGACCTATGGGGCCTTTATCTAGGCCTGTTGCGCGGCCTCGGCTGGCCGGTGTTGCGGAAAGCTGGCCATGTCCCAGCCTTGCACCACCGGCAGCACCTCGCGGCCGAACAGTTCGAGCGAGGCGCGCTGCTGATCGGGCGAGCCGATGACGAAGGGCAGGTCGCACACGCCCACGCCGATGTCGCGCAGCACCCGGAATTTTTCGATCAGCGTTGCCGGACTGCCGACGAAATAGGGCTTGGCCACCAGTTCGAGCACCGGCGGGCCGCCCAGCGTTGCCGATTGCAGCTTGCCCTGCTCCTCCGCCATCTTGCCGAAATAGGCGACCATGTCCGCTCCGGCCTGTTCGTCGGTGGGCGCGCAATAGGCAATGCCGCGATAAATCACCTGTGCCGGGGTCGGCTCCCAGCCTGCCTTCGCGCATTCGGCGCGGTAGAGGTCTATCCATTCCTTCACCGTTTCGGGCGCCGCGAAGGAAAAGGCGATGCCGATTCGGCGCTTCGCCGCGAAGACGACCGAATCCTCGCTGTTGCCCGATCCGAACACGGGCGGGTGCGGTTGCTGCGTGATGCGCGGCCAGATCGAGATGGTGTTGAACTGGTACTGTTCGCCTTCCCACGCGAAGGGCTTTTCGGTGGTCCAGGCCTTCAGGATCAGGTCGATGCCTTCCTGTGTCATCTGCTTGGTGAGATCCGCCGCCGTGTCATAGGTCTTGTGCTCGTTGGGCGTGCCGCGCAGGAACAGCACCTCCAGCCGCCCGCCGCTCAGCGCATCGAGCATCGCCACTTCCTCGGCCAGCCGCACCGGGTTGTTGAGCGGGATCAGCGGCCCCAGCAGCGCCACGCGAACGCGGCTGGTGCGCTGAATGATCGCCGAGGCCATGATCATCGGGTTCGGCGTCATCTGGTATGGCGCGTAGTGATGTTCCGACACGCTCACCCAGTCGAAACCCAGCGCTTCGGCCGTTTCCACCAATTCCAGGTACCGCGCATAGGACCCTTGCGCCACCGCCGGCTGGCAAAATTCGGGCGAGGCCGGCCAGATCTCTATCCCCGGCGCCGGGCCATCGTATCCCGTCATGCACAGATAAGAAACCTTCATCGCCACCCTCCCATGGATTTGCGCGGTTGAACTTTTGCCCCGCCTCACTTTGCCTCGCATCGCGGCCAGACGAAATCAATTCAAATCATGCATGATAAGCAAATCATGCATGATCATCGCGCCATCGATCGGAAATTCGGCGCCAGACACATGGCTGGTGTCGTCGGTGGGGATAAACACCGGTACGTGCGTGCCCCCTTCATGCCAAGAAAAGACGGCGCCCCCCACCTACCTGTCTTCAGACAGGTTTGGGCTATCACCATCCGTGGTCGAAGGATGTCAGATCGTGTCCGTCAGGCGGCGCGGCGTGATTTGGATGGGGCGTGAGTGGCGGTAATACGCATTGACGGACAGGCGACCGCGCCAATCGATGCCTTCGCCGGGCACGCGCGGGGTGTGATGTTTGTGCGTGGCGGCGACAGCTTGCGCACATTTTTGCCACCGGCATTCGGGAAAATTTGGGATGCTCCAGCCGCCATAATGTCGTTATTGTAAACACTGGAAGTATTATGAGTTGATGCGGTTTTGTCGATTTCGGAATGTTTATTAGGGATACCGAATAGACGATCGCAGCAAAATAGCCGGGCATGCCAATGCTCGTGTGTTCAGGGAAAATATCCGGGCAAACCAATTGTCCGCGTATTCAGGGAAGGGAGACTTACTGTGATTAGGACTTCAACATACAATCGCATCTTGCTTGCGACTGTTGCTCCGGTGGCGGCTCTTGCGCTCGCCGGCACGGCGCATGCGGATGCCGCGCCGGGTGCCAGCGCCTCGAACGGCGGCATCTCCGACATCGTGGTGACGGCTCGCCGCACCGGTGAAAAACTTCAGACCATTCCGGTCGCCGTGACCGCGCTTAGCGGTGCGATGATCCAGGAGCGTCAGATTCACGAAGTGACCGAACTGGCGCGGGCCACGCCCAGCCTCAGCATCGGCACCGGCGGTACGGGGCCTGCCTCGATCGTCTATCTGACGATTCGCGGTGAAACCCAGAACAGCCCGAACTCGGTGTCCGACTCCGCTGTGGGCGTTTACATCGACGGCGTTTATGTGGCTCGTCCGATGGTCGGCAACCTCGGCTTTCTCGACATGGCCAGCGCGGAAGTCCTGCGCGGTCCCCAGGGTACGCTGTTCGGTCGCAACACCACTGGTGGCGCGCTCAACCTGACCACCAATCAGCCGACGCACACTTTCCAGGGCGAACTCAAGGTCGGCCTCGGCAATTACTCGCAGCGTTTGATCCAGGGCATGGTCAACATCCCGATCAGCGATGAGCTGGCTGCCCGTTTCGTCGGCGCCTATGATGAGCACGCTGGCTACTTCGCCAACAATTCGGTCGGTTTCCCGTCGAGCGGTATCGCGCAGGGCGCCGTCAAGGGCGACTATTACGCCCGTGGCACGTTGAAGTGGGAGCCCAAGGCGCTGCCAGTCGTAGTGACCGTGACCGGCGATTATTCGCGCTATCGCGACACCGGTAACGCCAGCGCCATCTCTTACACGATCGTCCCCGATTTCGCAGGCTTTGTGAACCCCTATTTCACCTCGGCGGGTGCACATGGCGGCAACTGGCAGACCACTTATGGGTCGGCGAACGTCGGCACGACCTATTATGACGCGGCGACTGCTGCCCGGATCAATGATCCGCACAACTTCACCACGCAGAAGGCCACTTCGGCCACGGTCGCGTGGGACGCCACCGATAACATCAAGGTCAAATCGATCACTGCCTATCGCGAATCCTATGTGGAAGACTCGCTCGACCTCATCGGCGTTCCTTACGCTGGCGCATCCTTCCTGAGCGCCTATGCCAACCATCAGTTCACGGAAGAACTGTCGGTGTTTGGTCGGGTGAATGATCAGATCAACTACACCACTGGCGTTTACTACTTCGTGGAAAAGGGCACGGAACAGTCGCTTTCGTCGATCTTCGGCGGTCTTGTGGCTTCGGACACCTATTCGCTGTATCGCTCGGCTTCGGAAGGCGCCTATTTCCAGGCGAACTATCACCCCACCGAGAAACTGGCTCTGACCGCTGGTATTCGCTACACTTGGGATCAGCGCAGTGTGGATCGTGACAGCTCGACGGCTACGCCCGGGTTCTTTGGCGGCGATGGCAATTTCCAGTGCGGTCAGGGGCCGAACGCGGGCTCGGACGCCATTGGCGGGTTGTTCCCGACCAACTGCCACCAGCCCAACAACGTGGCCTTCAACTATCCTTCATGGACCGCCAGCGCGGACTATGAACTTTCGCATGGCATTTTCGCTTACCTGAAGACCAGCGGTTCGGCGATGTCCGGCGGCTTCAACACCCGTCCGGTTCCGAGCGGTGTGTCGCAGTCGTTCCGTCCCGAATTTGTGAAGGATCTCGAAGCCGGCTTGAAGGCGGACTTCCTCGATCACCACCTGCGTACCAACATTGCGGCCTATATGTCTCGCCGCAGCGGTGTGCAGAACATCGTGAACGTGGTTATCCCGCCTGCAACCCTGACGCAGTATACGGGTAACCAGGGCATCGTGAATGCCAAGGGCTTCGAGTTCGAAGCAACGGCGCTGCCGATGCACGGTCTCGAACTGAACGGCTCGCTGTCCTACTTCGATGGGCATTATCAGCCTGGTTCGCGTACTGTGCTTAATCCCATCTCGTGGTGCGGTGCCAGCGCCTGCCCTTCCGGTACTCCGCCGACCGATTCGGCGGTGCTGACCGTCGACCGTTCGGGTGATCCGGTGGCACAGGCGCCGAAGTGGACATGGAGCGTTGCCGCGACGCAGACACTGGAATTCGAGCCGGGCAAGCTCGCCCTGCACGTCGACTTCTCCTATGTGTCTGATCGCGCATTCGACAGGGCTCCCACCCTGGTGGCACCGTCGGGTGCGAGTGCGGACGAAATCGCCGCGATTGGCCGTACAAATGCCGGTAACGCAGCGTTTAACCTTGCCAATACCATCCATGGCTATGGTTTGCTGAATGCACGGGCGACGTTCACTCTGAACCACCCCGGTGTTGAAGTTACCGTTTGGGGCAAGAACCTGGCCAACCAGGCCAACTTCACCAACACCTTCGGTGGCGGTCTGGGCCTGGGCGGAACCATCGAGCAGTTCCAGGGCTCGCCGCGCACCTACGGCGTGACCGTGGGCGTCAAGTGGTAAGCTAAGCTTTCCATATCGGAAACGGGAATGGGCGGGGAAACCCGCCCATTTTCGTTTCAACTGCCAAAAGTTCAAAAATCAGGACGAAAAAAACGGGGCGCTTTTGGGGCGCCCCGTTTTTTGTGCTGCGGTATCGCTTGTTACCAGCTCATCTGCGCCTTCATCGTCTTGGCGTCTGCCGGGTAGGAAATCATTTCCATGAAGCTGAACCACTTGCCCCCGACGCGCCGCATGCAGTCGCTCTGCCGCAGGGCGACACTGCGCTTGGTGCCGTCCTTCATGTTCAGCGTCAGATGCTGGGTATCGATCTGCACGCCGAACGATCCGTCGGAATCGACCGCGAACAGCGGCATGGTCAGGCTGATGCCGGTGTAGCTGCCCATGATCGGACCATAGAAATCGGCGATCTCCTTCCTGCCGATCACCGCCTTGGGGCTGAACGCGTCATAGAGCAGAACGTCGTCGCCCGGCCCGTAATAGTTCATCAGCTTGTCCAGCCCGACCGACGCGCCGCCGACATCCATCCATTCCCTGATCTGGGCCTTGGCCCCGGCAGGGGTGGTGGAAACGGGCGCCAGCGGATGGGCGGACCATGCCAGCATGCGCGGCTGGATCGGCGCCTTGGTCAGCGCGGTCATCGTGGCGGGATCTACGGGGAAGGAAAAATGCTGCTGCACCACCAGCCACTTGCCGCCCACCTTCTTGAGCGCATCAAGCTCCCGCAGATTCATGTTGAACGCGGTGCCATCCTTCATCACCGTCTGATAGGCGATCTGGCTGGCGGCGCAGCCAAACTGGCCGTCCGTGGCAACCGTCATTTCGGGCGTGGTCTTGGTGATCGACTTGATCGCGGCCAGTTGCGGCGCGAAGCCGGCGCGGATTTCGGCCTTGCCCTGAAAAATCCCGGGCGAGAACAGGTCGAGTACCACGGCGTTGTCCGCATAGAGCGGCATCACCTTGTCGATGTCGATTTCGGTGGCGAGAATTTCCTCGACCGCCTTGATCGCGTCAACGTCGGCCTTGGCATTGAAGACAGGGAGACGCGCGGGCTTCGCGACGACAGCGGTTGCGGACGCGACAGCCAAAGCGGCCGTGAACGCCAGTAAACGGGATGCTTTCATAGGTGGTCCTTTCCTCCGGGTGAGCCCGAGATCAGTGATAGGCCTGCATGTAGCCACCATCGGCAACGATATACTGGCCGGAAATATACCCCGCGTCCTGCGAGCACAGGAACGCCACGAGCGAGCCGACTTCCTCGGGCCGGCCAAACCGGTTGGCGGGAATGCGGCGCAGGAAATCCGCCATGAACGGCTCGTAGGCCATGCCCGCATCCTCGGCGCACTTCTCGAAGAACGCGCCGTATGCTTCGCCGGTATCGATGAAGCCGGGGGCCACCGTGTTGACGGTAATCCCGTGCGGTCCCAGCTCGTCGGCAAGGCTGCGGCTGAGGCCGAGGCCGGCGGGGCGGACGGTGTTGGCAAGGATATAGTCGAAATTCAGCACCGAGGCGCGCGCCGGCGATTTGGCCGCGCCCGATCCGATGGTGACGATGCGCCCCCAGCGGCGCTCCTGCATGGCGGGCACCACGGCGCGGGCGAAATGGCGGAAGGCCTTGACGATATTGGCATAGGCCTCGTCATAGGCGCTGTCGTCGAAGGCGGCGAACCCGCCGGACGGTGGTGCGACGGGGGTGAAGATGGCGATATCGGGCGCGCCAAAGGCCTTCTTCGCTTCTGTCGCGATGAAATCATAGGATGCCAGATCCGTGAGGTCAGCGGATACCCCCACCGCCTCGCCGCCTGCCGCCGTGATCGCGGCAACCGTCTCGTCCAGCCCCGGCCTGCCGCGCGCCACCACGACGATGCGGGCGCCCTCGCTGCCGAGCCGCTCGGCGACGACGCGGCCCATGCCATGCGTTCCGCCGGTTACCAGCGCGACCCTGCCCCTTATCCCTAAATCCATATCTGCTTGCCTTCTTGAAGCGAGCGCCAGCGTCCCGGCGCTCGCGTTGGGTATTCAGGCGAAGGCCAGCGCGGGATCGCCAACGCGATCCATCCGGCCATCGAGCAGCGGCTCGACCTTCATCAGCGCGAGATGGTCGGCAGGCGCATCCGGCCCCGCGATGATCAGGCACTGGCGCAACAGGCGGCGGTGCATCAGCCGGGTCAGTGCCGCGTCATGCTCGGGCCCGGCCGAGCGGATGAAGGCAACCAGCTTGCGGTCGGCGTCCAGCAGGTCAACCGGCCGCGCGCCGAGCAGGGCGGCCAGATCGTCGAGGTCGGCATCCTCCGCCCAGCGGCGATAGCGTGCCTGATTCAGCAGATATTCGGGCACGCTGGCAAGAATGCCGCGCTGCCAGCTGGCGAAGGTATCGCTGAGCGGCAGGCGGTGGAGGTCGGCGGTCAGCTTGGTCAGCGCCATTTCCTCCAGCGGCGAGGGATGCGGCGCGGGCAGGGTCAGTTCATCAAGCGCGATGCCCTCGATCTCGGCGAGAGCTTCCAGCATGCGGCGGCCGATGAAGGCGCATTGCACCGCCGCCTCCACCCAGTCACCGCCCGCATCGGTGCGGCCCAGCGCGAACAGCGGCGCGAAATAGCCGACACCGAGGAAGGCCACCGTGTGATAGGCGATGACGCCCAGATCCAGCGGTTCGCCCAGCGCCGTTTCATAGTGGCGGAACAGCGAAGGCAGATCGCCCATGTTCTCGACCGGATGGCGGCCACGGAAGCAGGCGAGATCGTGCAGGTGATCGCCCAGATGGCCGATCTCGACATCGATCACGCAGGTAAGGTCGGGGCCGTCGGACAGGAACTGCCCGCAATCGCCAGTGACCAGCGACACGCGCGTGCGGTGCTGCGGCACGTTGCGGCGCAGCCAGCGGGTGGTGAATTCCATCGGCGGATCGACGATACCGGCTTCCTCGTACATCGCATGGAAGGTTTCGTAGTGCTGCAGGGCAAGTTCGGTGGGGCCTTCCGGTTTGGGGCAGCCGATGGCTTCCAGCGCCGGCACCGGAATTTTGTGCATCGCGGCCAGCTGCTCCATATATTGCAGCGAGGCCGACCAGCGGTCCGGCGTCATGGTCGAGCCGCTTTCCACCGCTTCCATGACGAGGCCGGGATCGCGGCCGCCGCGCACCCAGTCCATCACGATTGCCGGCGGATCATCGCAGAAGCCTCGCTGCGGCGGCACCGGAATGCCATGCGCGGCCAGCACGTTCAAAAGATGCATTTCGTGGATGTGCGGATAGGGATGGGCCGGCCACACGCGGTCCGCCTTGAACAGATATTCGCGGGACTCGCCCTTGTCCTCCATGCTGACGCGCCACACCGGGCGCCAGCGGCGCTGCCGTTCGACGCGGGTAACCTTGCCGCCCAGATTTTTTTCGGCCCAGCGGGTGATCCGCTCAAGCTGGTCCGCGCTTTCGGATGCTCCGCGATTGGTGGGATCGTGCGGTTCGGTCATCTCTCTCTCCATCCTGTGGGTCCGGGCGGGCTATCGGGATTGCCCTGTCTGGCCGGAACCATCGTTATGGGCGGATGATACGCAATGGCGGCGGGCGCCCTGCCTACCAAAAGGCGGGGCCCGCATGTTGCCGGGCATGCCTATTTCTCGCGAAGCGCAAGATCGGCCGCAACACAATGTTCGGGCCGGCTGGAGTGGGAGAAGCCTGATGGTGCCGAAGTTCTGCCGCATGGCCTGGCGCGTTGATGATATGGGTGATTTTACCCGTCGCATGGGCGAATTGTTCGGTTTCACCTTCTTTACCCCCGGCCTGATCGCCGAGGTCTATCCCGACGCGACCTTCAAGGTGATGTTCGGCCAGCATGGCGTGGAGCCGATCCAGCCGGGTGCCGAAGGGCTGCCCTTTGCCGAAGGCGATCCGCTGATCGAGATCGCGATTGATGTGGCCGATGCCGATTCGGTGCTGGCACGCATGCAGGCGGCGGGGCACGAGCCCATCGCCACCAGCTATCTGCCGGTGCCGGCGGTCAATGAATATCTGTTTGGCCGCGATTTCCACGGCATCCAGTTCCTCGCCTGTACCGAGGGCGTGAACGAGGCGCAGGTGCGGTCCGAATATCCCTTCGACTTCCTCGACGATGCCGCCCCGCCCAAGATCGGCTGCGTGACGCTGGTGTCGCCGGATATCGATGCGCTGGCCGCCGATCTCAAGCGGTTTTACGATATGGAATTTCATGCCTTCGACCCGGCCGGGCTTGGCCGTCGCGGGCTTTCGGGCACGCATCGCGTGCGCCTGATCGAGGGACCTTCGGCGGTGCTGGACGGGATCGGCGGCGCGCTGGCTTCGGTCGATATCGTCCACCACGATGTCGAAGCCGCGCGGGCGAAACTGGAAGCGGCGGGCTTTGCCGTGCGCCATCGCCAGCCGCTGGCCAGCGGCGGCCATGCCTATTACTTCGGGCCGACGGTGCAGGGCTTTCCGCTGTCGATCTATCCTGTGTCGGGCGACGCGGAGATGCTGGGGCTGGCCTAGGGCGGGCGCTATTTCGCGGTCCAGCCGCCGTCGATGGGCAGGACATGGCCGGTCACCATCGCGGCGTCCCCGGAGCAGAGCCAGATGATTCCGGCGGCCTGCTCGTCGCAACCGATGGCGCGCGCGATTGGCTGGTGGATGACCTGCTCGCCGATCAGCACCTTGGCATACTCATCGCCGAACTTGTAATAGGCGCGGGTGGGGGTGACGCCGGGGGCTATGCAATTCACCCTGATGCCGCGATCCGCGTAGCTGACGGCGGCAAACTTGGTCAGCCGGATGACGCCGGCCTTGCCCGACCCGTACCCGGCCCCGCCAAAGCCATTGTGGATCATGCCGGCCAGCGAGGTGACGTTGCAGATCGCCCCGCCGCCATTGTCGACCATATGGGCGATTTCGTGCTTCAGGCAGATGAAAGTGGTGCGCAGGCACATTTTGATGGTGTGGTCGAAGGCCTCCACCGGTTGCGTGTGAAGATCCGGCCCCGCCGAATCGGGATGGGCATCGCCCACCACATTCGCCGCCAGATGCAATCCGCCGAAATGTTCGACCGTTTGGCGGACAAGGGCTTCCACCTGCGCCTCGTCGGTGGCATCCGCGTGGATATAGCGCGCCTGAAACCCCTGCGCGCGCAAGGCTTCGGCGCGTTCCTCGCCCAGCGCGTCGTTGACGTCGGCCAGCACGACCGAGGCGCCCTCGCTGGCAAAGGCCTGCGCCGTGGCGGCCCCGATCCCGTCGGCCCCTGCGGTGACGAGCGCCACCCTGCCTGAAAAGCGTCCTGCCATGTCCCGTTCCCCCGCTATGCCGTTTCTCGTGTTCCCTGTTCAATAGTTTGCCGGGACCGCGAGGAACCGGCCACACGATAGGGGCAGGCGATGATCATCGCCCGCACCATCGCCGCAAAGCGAGAGGGATAGCCAGATGGCCAAAGGAACATTGCGCCTGTTTGCGGTGGGCGATTTGCAACTGATGACCCGCGAGCCGCCCGCCGATCTGTTCACCGCGGTGACGCCGGTGCTGTCGGCGGCGGATGTGACTTTCGGGAATTGCGAATGGCCCTATGCCGAAGAGGCGGGCGACACGCATCCGGTCGAGGCGCATATCAACGATGATTTCGATGGTGGCGACCTGTTTGCCCCCGGCGCGCCGGAAAGCATCGCGATGATGGGCGCGGCCGGGTTCGACGTCATGTCGATGGCCAATAACCACACCATGCACGGCGGCTATCGCGCCTTCCTGCGGACGATGGCGCTGCTGGAGGAAGCCGGGATCGCGCATGTCGGTGGCGGCGACACTATCGCCAGCGCCCGCCAGCCGGCGATCATCGAGCGCGGCGGTCACAAGGTCGGCTTCCTCGCCTGCACCTCCGGGTTCTTGCCCGGCGCGCATGCGGGGCGGCGCACGCCGGGGATCGTGCCCCTGCGCCGCCACACCTATGCCGAGAACAACAGCTGGCACGATTGGGGCGTGGAGCCGCAAACGCGCACGCTGGTCAACCGCGAGGATCTGGCGGCGATGATCGACAGCATCACGCAACTGAAGGCGCAGGCGGATATTGTGGTGCTGAGCTGCCACTGGGGCATTCTGGAGCACGAATCCGCCATTGCCGATTACCAGCGCGAGGCGGCGCGCGCCTTCATCGATGCCGGGGTGGACCTGATCGTCAGTCAGGGGCCGCTGCCGATCAAGGGCTTCGAGGTATATCGCGGCAAGGCGATCCTCTATTGCATGGGCAAGTTCGCGATGATTTCCCCCTGGTCGCGCGCGGAGACGCCTTCGGGCATTTCGGCGCCCATGCTGGATGAAACCAGCCGGGGGCTGGCCGCTTCGGTGACGATTGCCGATGGCGCGATTACCGGTGTGCAGATTGTGCCGGTCTATCTTGGCAGCAGCGGACGGCCCCAGATTCTGGCACCCGGTGAGCCCTATTATGACGCCATCCTTGAGGTGGTGGCAACGCGCACGGCCGCCGCCGGGCTGAACGGGGTGATGGACGCGCAAGGGCGGATCGAGCTGGGCTGACCGATGACAGACGCGACCACGCTGGCCGGGGATTTTGCCCGGCAACTCGCCCCCTGGCTTTCCGCCCGCCTGCCCGGAAATCCGCCGGTCGAGATTGGCGATGTAACGGAGCCGGCGCAGGGTTTTTCCAGCCGCACCGTGCTGTTCACCGCGCGCTGGCCCGGCGGGGAGCGCCCACTCGTCGCGCGGATTCAGCGCGATGTCGCGGTGCCGATGCTGGCCGACGTGTTCCACCAGTACCGGGTGATGCACGCGATTGCCGCCCATTCGCGGGTTCTGGTGCCCAACATCGATTTTGCCGAGAGCGATCCCTCGGTGCTGGGCGCGCCGTTCTTCCTGATGGACCGGATCGACGGCCGGGTGCCGCCCGATTTCCCCAGCTATCACGCGCAAGGCTGGCTGGCGGATCTGCCCACGGCGGAGCGGACGCGGCTGTGGTGGAACGGCATCGAGGAAATGGCGCGGCTGCACCGGATCGACTGGCGCTGCTTCGCCTTTCTGGCCGACAGCACGGCCACGCCGCCCGGCGCGGTGTTCTACCTCGACCGTTTCGTCGGCAACTGGTTCGACTGGGCGCGCGATGGCCGGTCGTTCCCGGTCATTTCCGAGGCGCTGGCCTATCTCAGGGCCCATGCGCCCGCCGCTTCGCAATCAGGCCTCGTGTGGAACGACGCGCGGCTGGGCAACACAATGTATGCGGCCGATGGCATCGAGGTCGCCTCGCTGTTCGATTTCGAAGTGGCAACGCTTGGCCCCCCGGAAGTCGATCTGGCGCATTGGGTCTATCTGGACGAGGTGTTCAGCGACAATTTCGGCGTGCCGCGCATCGATGGCCTGCCGCGCGGAAGCGAGGCTGTCGCCGGGTTCGAGCGGATCTATGGCCGGGCGATTCCGCAATTCAGTTACTACATGGCGGTGGCCGCGCTGAAGATCCTGATCCTGTCGGTGCGCCAATATGGCAACGACAAAGCCATGGGGGACAAGCAGATGGCCGCGCCCGCCGCCCTGCCGGATTTTCTGGTGGACCGGCTGGCGCATTATCTGGCGGAATTCAAGGCGGGACGCTGAGCCGGGGGCCGCATCCCGCCGGGGATCAGTCCTGCTTGAGCATGCCGGCGCCGGACAGCTTCATCACATCGGCAAAGGGCGCGGTGTGCGCGGTTATGCCGCCGTCCACCGCCAGCGTCGCGCCGGTAATGAACCGTGCCGCTTCGGAGGCGAGAAAAGCCACCGGCCCGGCAATGTCCTCAGGCTCCGCGACATAGGGGGTGAGGTGGTGCGCGGTGAACAGTTCGATCATCTCGGGGCTGATCGAGGCGGCGAGCGGCGGCGTCATCACCATGCCGACGACCACCGAATTGGCGCGGATACCCTGCTTGCCATATTGCGTGGCGACATTGAGCGCGAGGTTGATGAGCGCGGCCTTGCTGGCGCCATAGGCCGGCATGCCGAGATCGCCCTGCACACCCCGTCCCGACGCTATCATCACGATCGACCCACCGCCGCGCGCGATCATGTGGGGTATCGCCGCCTTGCACAAAAGTGCGGGCGCTATGGTGTTGACCCTGAGCGTGCGCTCCCATGTCGCGGCGTCCATATCCGCGACATTGGCATCCTTGGCGAGGGTGGCGCCATCGGTTATCGCGGCGTTGTTGATCAGTATATCAACCCCGCCGAAGGCGGCGACGGCGGCATCGATCAGATGCTGCGCCGTGGCGGGATCGGCCAGATCGCCATAGGCCGAGGCGACCTTGCCGCCAGCCTCGCGGATCGCCAGAGTGGTGCCTTCAGCGCTTTCCGCCCGGCTGGCGGCGACCAGCACCTGCGCGCCCTGCTGCGCCAGCACAGCCGCGATTTTTGCGCCGATGCCGGAGCCTGCCCCGGTCACGATCGCCACTTTCCCGTCCAGCGTGCCCATCTGCATCCCTCTCCTGTTGCCGCCACCGTTGACCGGTGTCAGTCGTCGGCTTCTTTCACCGGTGTCATGTTGCGCATGAAATCACGGAAGTCCGCGCCCAGTTCGGGCAGCGGTAGCCTGAGCTTTTCGGCGATATACTGGGTCATCAGATTATTGTCGGCCGAAGTATTGCTTGGCAAAATATTGCCCAGCGACAGCTGTCGGTCAAAAGCGCCGACCGCCACCAGCCCCATGCGCACCGCGACCACGATATCGTAGTAATCAAGATTGCCGAGCTTGCGGCCCGCGGCCTCCTCGTAGATCGCCACCGTTTCGTCGCGGGTGGGCAATCCTTCCAGCCGGGTAACACCGAAGCGGCGGCTGAACAGATCATCGAAATAGAGCCACCAGGCAAGGTCCAGCTCGCGCGGGCCGAGGGCTGCCAGTTCCCAGTCGATCAGCGCGGCCACGCTGCCATCGGGCCGCCACATGACGTTGGCCGGCGTGGGATCGCCCCACAACACGCAGGTGTCGGTCTGGGTCGGGCGGTTTTCCAGCACCCAGCGCATCGCCGCATCAAGGATGGGCAGCTTGCGCCCTTGCCCCCGCGCGGCGTGCCATTCGACGAGATAGCCCAGATACTGGTCGAGCCCCGGCGCGCCGCGATCGGGCCGGTCAAGGAACTGGAAGCCGTCGCGCCAGTCGATTTCATGCAGCTTGGCCAGCGCGACCAGCGCGTTGCGGAAATGGGCCATTCGTTCCGCCGGCGTGCGTTCGACCAGCCAGCCTTCGACGTTGTAGTTGGGGCGTTGTGTTGCTGCCTGTCCGTCCACCCGGCCCATCACCAGAAACGGCGCGCCCAGAATCGCGGCATCGTCTTCCTTGCCCACCCACGCGGGCACCGGCAGGTCGCCACGGGCATCGAGCGCGGCCATCATGTTGGCCTGCAGCGTCAGGTCGCTTTCGAACACCACCTCGAAGGTCTTGGGCTGGCGCCGCACGACCAGCGTGCGCTGGACATGCGTGCCGTCTTCATCATATTCGACATCGACGAAAAATATCTCGGCCGAAAAGCCCGACCCCAGCACCACATCCATCGGCGCGACGGTCAGCCCCTGCCAGTCCGGCTTGGTTTGCGTCAGCCACGCGGTCAACCGATCGTGCACCGTCTGTGCGTCCAGCTTGACCGACATCGTGTTTCTCTCCCGACTTGCAACGCGGCACATGAACCATGGCGCGGCACGCTTGGCGACCGCTACCGGGGCCATATACCCACCCTTCACAACAATGCCCTGTCCGCTCCATGACCTGCCTTCGGGAAGGGGCGCGAAAAAACCATCCGCCGTCATGGTGCCGCCACGGCCGGGCGATCGCGTGGACACCCGGCGGCAGGAGGGCTTGGCGTGACCGAGGAAGCAGATGTCGTCATCGTGGGTGCCGGGCATAACGGCATGGCCGCCGCGGGCTATCTGAGCCGCGCCGGCAAACGCGTGGTCGTTGTCGAGCGGCTGGGCAAGGTTGGCGGCATGACCAGCGCCGGCTACATGATCCCCGAAGCGCCCAGCCATCTGGTTACCCCCTGCGCCGTCGAACTGCTGTTCGTGCGCGGCAGCGGGCTGATCGAGGAACTCGAACTCGAAAAGCACGGGCTGCGCTGGGTCGATCCCGATCCCACCTATGCCTATCTCGATCCGTCAGGCGCCAGCGTCTGCCTGTTCCGCGACCCGAAACAGACCGCCGAGGACATGGCCCGCCTGAACCCCGAGGACGGCAAGAGCTATCTCAAATTCCTTGAACTGCTCAACGCGCTGATGGACATCGGCCTGCCGATGATGAAGGCGGAACCGGGCCGACCGGATCTTCGGAATCTGGGCGATATGGTGGGCAGCCTCGTGCGCAACGCGCGGTTGAAGAACGAATTGCAGATCATGGCTTCCGGCACCGCCGATCAGATCGCCTGCGAATGGTTCCGGCATCCCGCCAACATCGCCCTTTTGACCAACACCGCCGCCGGCGCGGGGCCGATCGACGATGACGGCAATGGCGCGGCCTATATGATCCTTGCCGCGCTGCACCGGCTGGGCACCGGCAAGCCGATTGGCAGCCTGCAGAGCTTTGCCAATGCCATGGCGAAAAGCATCGAGGCATCGGGCGCCACGATCCTGCTCAACGCGCCGGTGGCCGAAATCATCATCGACGATGGCGCGGCGCGCGGCGTGCGGCTGGAAGATGGCCGGATTATCAAGGCCAGGGCGGTGATCGCCAGCTGCGATCCGCGCACCGCCTTCGCCATGACCACGCCGGGCAAGGTGGAGCGGCGCCTGCTCGAACGCATCAGTCACGCGCCGGCGAACCGTTCGAACGCCGCGCCGTTCCTCGCCAACATCGCCATGTCGAAGCCGCTGACGCTCAAGCGCCATCAGGACATGCGCCACGACGGGGCCGACCTCAACAAGGCCGTTGGCTACATTGGCACGCCCGAACAGGTGCGCGAAAGCTTTGCCGCCGCAAGGCGCGGCGATATTCCCAGGGAACACGCCATCTCGGTCACGCCCCTGTCGAATACCGACCCGAGCCAGGTGCCGGCGGGTGGCGGCCTTGCCTATATCTATGTGCCGGCCATGGCGGTGGATGCGCGCGAAGGCTGGACGCAGGCGGTCAAGGACCGGACGATGCGCGACCTGATCGCGCAATTGTCGGAATATTATGATGGCTTCGATGCCGAAGTGGGCCGTTTTGTCGAAACGGCGCGGGACCGCGAGCAGCGGCTGAATGCGACCAACGGCTGCGTTACGCATATCGATTTCGGATCGTTGCGTTCCGGCCAGAACCGCCCGGCCACCGGCTTTGGCGGCCCCAAGCCAGCGGTGCCGGGCCTCTACATCGGTGGCGCGGGTGCCCATCCGGGCGGCGGCATTTCGGGGCTTCCCGGCAAGATCGCCGCCAAGCGGGTTTTGCGCGCGCTCAAGTGACAGCCCTCAAGTATAGGGGGCGCGATCAAGCTGATCGCGCCCTTGTGACTCAGTAATAGATCTCCATGCGCCCGCCATCGACCAGCATATACTGCCCGGTGATATAGCTGGCGCGGGCCGAACACAGGAAGGCGCACAGGCTCGCCACCTCGTCGGGGTTGCCGAAACGCTTCATCGGGATCCGGTCGATCAGGCCCGCCATGAATTGCTCATAGGTCTGGTTGACCGCCGTGGCGCATTCGCGGAAGAATGCCTCGTATTGCGCGCCGGTGTCGATGAAACCGGGCGGAACCGTGTTGACCGTGATCCCGTGCTCCGCCAGCTCGTCGGCCAGGCTGCGGCTGAGGCCGAGCGCGGAGGGGCGCAGCGTGTTGGCCAGCACATAGTCAAAGCCCAGCGTGGCGCGGCGTCCCGGCAGGCGGCCGTGGCCTGATCCGACCGTGACGATGCGGCCCCATTTGCGCGCCTTCATCGCCGGGGTTACCGCGCGGGCGAAATGGGCAAAGGATTTTACCACATTGTCGAAAGTGGTCTGGAAATCCTCGTCACCCATGGCATCGAACCGGCCTGATGGCGGACCGACGGGCGAGAAAATGGCGATGTCGGGGGCGTCGAACAGCGCCGTCGCGCCCGCGACCATCCGTGGATAGCTGTCCATGATGGTGAGGTCCGCGCTGACGCCGCCCGCCTGACCGCCCTCGGCGCGGATGGCCGCCACGGTTTCGTCGATCCCCGCCTGACCGCGCGCGACCACGACCACCCGGCAGCCATTGCGGCCCAACTCCTCGGCGATGGCGCGGCCGATGCCATGCGTGCCACCGGTAACCAGCGCGGTCTTGCCCGCGATGCCCAGATCCATGTCGCTCTCCTTGTGTGTTCTCGGTCTTATGTGTTCCGGGGCCTAAGGAGCGAGCAAGGCCGCCACCGCCGCACCTGCCAATGGTCAGGCGCGAAGCCTTAGCCCGGCAGTGCCCGCTGCGCTGCCACGCCCTCGCCCCAATTGTGGATGCGCGCCCAGAACCGCGTGCGGGTGTGGGCGAAATTATGCATGTGGGCCATGCGCGGGCAGACGTAGATCTGGATATCCGTCGCGCTCTTGAACGCCTTGGGTTCGGCCCATGGATCGGGCACCACATCACGCTCGCCCACGCCGATGAACACTGGCACTCTTATCGAGGCTGCCTCGATCGCCACGGCGCCGGGCGCGACCATATAGAGGCCGCAGGCGGGCGTAGTGGCCGAGCGCCACGCGGGCAGCGGATCGACGAGGCCCGCCGACGCCGCCATGTCGAGCGCGACTATGTCGGCTGGTTGGTCATCATAGTGGAACGACCACTGGAACGGGTGCTCGCCCGCCCGCGCCGCCGCCTGCAAGGCGGCGGAGTCGCCCAGTTGCGGGCCTTGCGATGCGGCGAGTTGCGCCAGATTGTAAATCTTGGGCGATGCCAGCTTGCTGCGCCGCGAAACCCACGGCCATACCGCCTCGGGCTGGCCGGGCCGGGTCGGCACTATGGTGTGGATACCGCTGTAGCCGAGCAGCCCCACGCCATCGAAGGTTTCGTGATTGCCCTGCGCCACGATGGCAAAGCACCCGCCCATTGATTGCCCGATGCCAAGGCAGGTGGCGTTGGCGATGGCGGGCAGGCCCGGTGCGAGGGTGCCCGCCGCGATCCGCTCCATCACCTGTTTCACGGTGGCATCGTTGCCCGCCGCCACAACGTCGAGATCGAGCAGATCGTCGGGCGGTATGGTGGAATCGCCAAAGCCGAGGTGATCGCAGGCGACGAAAATCCAGCCGCGCGCGGTGTGATAGCCCGCCTCGCCGCCGCCCGTGCCATCGGGCATGTCGAAACTGTAGTAGCGCCGGCTATAGCCGCCTCCGGGAAAGGCGAAGCAGACCACCGGTGGACAGGCGAGGGCGCCTTCGTCGGGCAGGAAAACGGTCACGGCGGTATGCGCGGGGATGCCCATGCCGGCGGCATCGGTCACGTCGATGGTCAGTTCGATGGGATCACGCAAGGCTGGTCTCCGGGAACAGGCGGCAATCGATGTCGCATTGGTCGTGACCACTAACTGCCGCATAACCGTTTAAACGCCCCCCTTTGGATAGGCGAGAAATTCGAATCAGGGTTCATCCTCACCCCCGCTGGACGATTCCAGAAAGCTGTGTGCCCTGCCGCGATCGTCGCGCAAGGCCCAGGCACAAGCATCCGCCGTGAACGAGCGGATGAAACCAAGGGGTGAGGACGATGGGTATCGAAGAGAACAAGGCCGTGGTGCGTAGCTGGTTCGACGCGGTCAATCGCGGCGACGAGGCTGCGATTCTGGCCCTTACCACCGAAGATTTCTTCTTCACGACGATGGCCCGCCAGCCGGAATGGCTGCTGTATCAATGGGACCGCGAGCAGTTTTCCAAGGTGCCTTCGACGATGTCGACCGTGCTCACCTCGCCGATTCAGCTCAAGATCGTCGATATGACGGCGGAAGGCGAGCGGGTCGCGGTAGAGGCGGAAACCGATTCGGAAATGCTGAACGGCCGCCGCTACAACAACCGCTATCATTTCGTTTTCAAGATGCGCGATGGCAAGTTTACCGAAGTGCGTGAATATAGCTGCAGCCATCTGGCACAGAGCTGCTTTGGCGCGATAACGCCCGACGATCCCGCCGCCTCGCGGATGGCTGACGCCTGATTTTATAGAGCATTTTCTAACCAGGCGGGATCACCTGATGACTTACGAAAATGCGAAGAACCAATAACTCAGGGCGACCTATCTGATTCAGTCAGATCGGTCGCTCTAGCCCGTTTGTCCCAGGAGAAGCGCGATGCATTCGGATACACTGGACCTTTTGCACCGGACGATGGAGGCGCAGCTTGTCCGTGCCCAGCACCCGGAAGATTTTCCATACCTGCCGCCGGTGCCAGCGGCGCGCTATACCGATCCCGGTTTCGCCAGGCTGGAACATGACGGGTTGTGGATGAAAAACTGGCTGCTGGCCGGCCATATCTCGGATCTGCCCGGCCCCGGCTCCTTTTTCCTGTTCGAGCAGTTGAACAAGTCGGTGATTATTTCGCGGGCGAAGGACGGCACGATACGCGCGTTCCACAATGCCTGCCGGCACCGTGGCTCGGCCCTGCTGCTTGAACATTCCGGCAAGGCGATGCGCTTCGTGTGCCCCTATCATGCCTGGGGCTATTCGCTGGAAGGCGAGTTGAAATCGGTGCCCGATCAGCACGACTTCACCTGTCTCGACAAGGCGGAAAACGGCCTGCTGCCGGTGCGCTGCGAGGTCGAGCTCGGGATGATTTTCATCAATTTCGATGACAATGCCGGCCCGCTGGCCGATTTTCTGGCCCCGCAGGCGCCGCAAAAGGTCGGCTATCCGCTGGAAAAGATGGTGGTCAAGCAACGCCTGCTGGTCGAGATGAACTGCAACTGGAAGCTGGCGCTGCACAATTTCCTCGAAATCTACCACGTCGCCACGGTCCACGCGAAATCGATCGCGCCTTATCTCGATTCGCCCAGCTTCGTCGTCGCGCTGTTTGCCAATGGTCACATGCGGTTCGGCACGCGCAAGAAGAAGGGCGACACGATCTTCGAGGCCGATCTCTACAAGCCCGACGATGTGGCCGAGGTGTTCAACCAGTGCACCATCGCGCTGCCGACTTTCCCCAACGCCTTCTATGCCCTCGATCCGGGCGGCTTCTCGCTGCAGAGCTTCTGGCCGGCGGGCGTTGACAAGTCGATCATGGAAGTGCGCCTGATGGGCTGGGATATCGACAGCGAGGCCGACAAGGAGCACTGGCAGGCGATGAACGGGATTGTGCGCAACATCCTGTCGGAAGATCTGCGCCTGTTCCAGTCGATCCAGAATTCGTTTGAGCAGGGGACAATCCCCGAACTCCGGTTCGGCTATCAGGAACGCGCCTGTTACTGGTTCGAGGAGGAGGTTGACCGCAGCATTGGCGTGGACAACATCCCCGAAGCACAGCGCGTTGCCCAGGTCCTGTCCGGACAGATGCAGCGTTAATCAGGCGCTGAACGGGTCAGGGATCGCGTTCGGGATCGGGTCTGGGCTCCGGCGGCATCGCGCCGACCGGAGCCGGGACCTTGCGCAGCCTCAGGCGATGCAGCCCACCGATCCGCCATCGACCCGCAGGGCCGCACCGGTAATGTAGGACGCCCGCTCGGACACGAGGAAGCATGCCGCATCGGCCAGCTCCTCCACCCGGCCCATCCGGGCCAGCGGGATGTTCGCCCGCCACACCTCGGCAATCACCCGCGCTTCCCGCGCCGCGCCGGTTTCGGTAAAGCCATGGGCCGCCGCGCTGTTGTCGATCGACTTTTGCGTGTTGGGCGTCAGCACCGGGCCCGACACCAGCGTGTTCACCAGCACACCGCAATCGCCCAGTTCGGCCGACAGCGTCGCGGTCATCGAATGCAGCGCCAGCTTGGCCGCCGCATATTCGGGATGGTTCAGCATCGCCCGATAGGCCGCGCCGCTGCTGACGTTGAGCACCCGGCCCCAGCCACGTTCGCGCATGACCGGCACGATCGCCTGAATCAATTGCACCGCGTAAAAGGTGGAAGTCTGGAACTGGCGCTGCCAGGCATCGGCGGGGGCATCGAACCAGCGGTGGGGTTCGGAAGCCGCCCCGGCGCAGTTGATCAATATGTCGACCGGCCCGCTGGCCAGAGCTTCTTGCGCCAGCCTTCCCACTTGCGCAGGATCGTCAAGCGGGGCCAACAGCAGCATGGCCTTGCCGCCTGCCTTCGCAATGGCATCGCAGACCCCTTCCGCGCTGTCGCGGCTGCGGCCGTGGACGATGATCTCCACGCCTTCGCCTGCCAGTGCAACCGCGATAGCCGCGCCGATCCCGCTGCTTGATCCCACGATCAGCGCGCGGCGCCCTGAAATTCCAAGATCCATCCGGCAGCTCTCCTTTTATAGTCGGGCGACGGCGGAAAATTTTCCCGCCGGGCGAAAGCCCCGCCCGCGCAGTGGCGTTACCAGCGATGACGCCACTGCGCGGCGCGCAGACGCCTGCGCAGTGTCTGCTGGCGCTGGTCGGCGGTTACGAATGGCGTGTCGGCAGGCAGATGATCGCGCAAGGCGGCGGCATCGACCAGACGCAAGCGCGGCTCGGGGCCTGAACTGGCCTGTGTCCAGCGCAGCATCAGCGATCCGGTCAGGTGCCCG
>CAIWFP010000259.1 GCA_903911985.1 uncultured Sphingomonadales bacterium | reverse complement strand
ATGGATGGTGTCTGCAGGATGCCGCCGGCGTGGCCATCGTCCTGCTCGGGCTGACTGGCGAGGCGGTAGCCGACCGGCAGTTGCAACGCTTTCGGCGCGAGGTCGGGAATGCCGGGCAGGTGTGCGACCGGGGGTTGTGGAGCTTGTCGCGTCATCCCAATTATTTCTGCGAATGGCTGGTGTGGGTGGGCATTGCCACCATCGCCCTTGGTCTGGGCGGGGATTATCCTCAGGGCTGGCTGGCGCTGGCCGGGCCGGTGGTGATGTATTGGCTGCTGGCGCATGTGTCGGGCATTCCGCCGCTGGAGGCGCATATGCTGCGCAGCCGTGGAGAGGCTTTCCGGACCTATCAGGCGCGGGTCAGCGCCTTTTGGCCCATGGCGCCGCGCCCGAGGGATTAGGTTAGCCAGCGCGCATAAATGGGCTGGGCAGCTGCACGGGCTCGCCCCCTGTCCCAGAGCTTGCGCCTGATCCCCCGCGCAAAGGCCGGGCTCGCGGCGCAGCGCGGCCCGGGCGGCAAGGAGGCCTGCCGTCGCGGCAAGGGCGCTGAGAATCGTTCCCCATGCCATATCGGCGAGCGTTATCGTGGTCGACCAGCCGCGCAATGTCGCCTGATTGGTCAGATCATAGGTGGCATAGGCAACCGCGCCCAGCAGCGCGCCGCGCGTCAGGGCAAAGCGCCGCGCCGCCGAAGCTTGCGCGACCATCAGCGCGGGCAACACGACCAATATGACCAGACCGGCCGCGTAAAGCAGGTAAAAGGCGATTATCGGCACCGGCTGGAACGTTGGCAGCAACATGGGGCCCAAATGAGCGCGATAGAGTGGTTCGGCGGTGGCCGTCAGCCAGACGGCATCCAGACCCACCATGGTGGCAAGTGTCGCAAGATAGCTGAGCCCGAAAGTCTTCATTGATTTCTCCATTCGCTGGCCCCCTTGATACGCCCGTGTGGCGCCAATGGATCACGTGGTGGGGCAGGGCCGGGCCGCGCGGTGCTGTGGGAGAGGGTTCGGGTTTCGACCCTAGGGTGTTTGAGAGCCGGGCTGAATGACCGGGCGCCCTGCCAAGATCCCCAGCGGCACGAGCAAATGCGAGGTGCAGGCGCGGCAATCGCTGCTGCCAAAGCCGGGCAGGATATTGGCGAAGTCTTGGGAACCTGCCAGCCGGGCGACGATATCGCATTCCGCCCCGCCCTCGATCGCCAGCGCCAGCAACGCGTCGGCAGCGATCGTCAGGCGATCGATATGCCAGTGGGGCGCCTTGTCGCGGCGAAAGTGGCGGGCCAGCCTCGCGCGCATGCCGCCCGGCCCCCGCGCGCTGCCCGCATAGAGGTGCCAGCCCGCCGCCACCGGCCAGATGTGCCCCCGGATAAGCAGCTCCCTCGGGGCGGCCAGATGGGCCAGCAGCACATAGGCTCCCTTTGCGGGCGATGTCGCGGCAATGGTGGCGGGCGTTGCCAGCTGTGCGCCGGGCAGCAGCCCTGCCAGTCGGATCAGCAACTCGCTCTCGGGCGCGGCCGTGCCGCGCTCGTTCATACGCTGGCCGGGGCTGCCGATTTCATTTTCTCGTTGGCCATCCGCATCGCCTCGGCGGTAAGCGCGAAGCTGTGGCGGCGCGCGGCATGGTCGAAGATTTGCCCGCCCACGATCACCTCGTCGGCCTGCGTGCGGCGGAGCAGGGCAGCCAGCTTGTCGGCCACGTCCCGCACCGTGCCGATGGCGGTGCAGGCCAGCATCTGGTCGAGCATGGCGCGATGCCTGTCCGGCAGGCTTTCGTAATAGCCCGCCTGCGGTGGTTGCAGCCGACCCCCGGCGCCTCCCCGGCGCAGCGCCACGAAGCTTTGCTGCATGGAGGTGGCGAGAAGCCGCGCTTCCTCCACCGTATCGGCGGCAAAGGCGTTGAAGCCCACCATGACCCGGGGGGCTTCCAGCAGTGCCGAGGGCCGGAACTGCCGCCGGTAGATGGCCAGCGCCTCGTCCAGCATGGCCGGGGCGAAATGCGAGGCAAAGCCATAGGGCAGGCCAAGCGCCGCGGCGAGCTGTGCGCCATAGGTGCTGGAGCCCAGAATCCAGATCTCAGGCGCGGCGCCCGCCCCCGGCACGGCGGTGAAGCCCATTCGCTCATCGCCCGCGAAGAAGGCCTGCAGTTCCAGCACCTGACGCGGGAAACCATCCGGATCGCCGCCGCCATTGGCACGCAGCGCCATCGCCACCCGCCCGTCCGAACCCGGCGCCCGGCCGAGGCCAAGATCGATCCGCCCGGGATAGAGTGCATCGAGCGTGCCGAATTGCTCGGCAATCTGCAGCGCGGCGTGGTTGGGCAGCATGATGCCGCCCGAGCCGATGCGGATGCTTTGCGTATGCGCGCCGACATGGGCCAGCACCACCGAGGTTGCCGCCCCGCCAATGCCCGCCATGCCGTGATGCTCGGCCACCCAATAGCGGGAATAGCCCAGCTCCTGCGCATGGGCGGCGATATCTGCCGCATTGGCCAGTGACTGACTGATGGAGCCGCCATCGATTACGGGCACGAGATCGAGCATGGAAAGGGTTGCGGGTTTGGTGGTCATGGACGGTATACTGGGGCAGGTGCCGCATGGACGCAAGGCGTGACGCGTTGGCATTAGGCGGTTAGTCCTGATCCATGTTATATGGTGGGCATCACCGGGTTGTGGCGCAAGCCGCCGGTGGCTGAGGGAGATTTTGCGCCCCCGCTTGAGCGAGGCCTCAGCGACACCCCGCCGCGAGGCCTTTAGCAAAACCGCCGCCAATATCACTTGCCGCCCGGGCGCGAAAACCCGCCCGGCTGGCCAACGGGCCCTCAGCGGCCCCAATTCAGGATCAAAACACCATGGCCAAAGCCCAAAAACGCAGCAGCCGCGAAATTCGCAAGCCCAAGGCGGTCAAGACCAAGGCGGCCACCGTGGGCCTTGCCGATGCGTCACCCGTCAACGCGCTGATGCGCAAGCCCAAGGCCAAGGTGTAACACCGGGCTTCCGCCACTCCGTCGCGGGTGGCGGCTCGGCTGACAAAACGGGGTGTTGGAGCATTTTCTAATTAGGTGGAATCGCCTGATGCCTTGCGGAAATGCGACTAACCAATAACTTGGAGTGCTCGATCTGATTCAATCAGATCGGAATGCGCTCTAGCCGACGGGAACCAGCGTTTCCACCGGCAGCACGTCCACGGCAACCCGCAGGTGCTGGCCTTCGTTGCCGTGAAACACGCCATCCACCGGCGCGACATCGGCATAGTCGCGGCCCATGGCGACGACGATGTGATCGCCCCGCACGATTGCGTCATTGGTTGGGTCGAAGCCGATCCAGCCCAGCGCCTCGCCGCACCAGATGGCCACCCAGGCGTGCATGGCGTCGCAGCCCACCAGCCGTGGCCGCCCCGGCGGCGGAATGGTGCGCAAATAGCCGCTGACATAGGCAGCGGGAATGCCATGGGCGCGCAGGGCCGTGATCATGATATGGGCGAAATCCTGACACACCCCCCGCCGCTTGGCAAAAGCCTCTATCGGCGGGGTATCGGTCTTGGTGGCGTCGCTGTCATAGGCGAACTGGGTGTAGATGGCGTGACAAAGGGCCTGACCCGCCGGCAAAATGCCGCATTCCGGCGCCAGCCAGCCCCGCGCCCATTGGCCAATCTGTGAATTTGTCCGCACGATTTGCGAATTGAACAGATAATGCGATGGCCCAAAGCTGGTCAGATCGCGGCTGGCGGCGGCCGCGCGGCGGATTTCGGCCACCGAGGGGCAGGGGCCGGCCAGATCCACGGGCCTGGGCAGAACCTCGATCGAGAATGAGCTTGCGATGCGCAGCGCGGCGAGGGGTTCGTTCAGCAGCAACCGCCGCGTGTTCACCACATAGGGCCCGGCCGAACGCGCGATGGAGTGGGGCCGGGGCGAAACCTCCAGCCGATAGTCGAACAGGCTTTGCCCCGGCCACGCCACCGGCTCCAGCCGGACGTTGAACCGGGCCAGACGAACCGCCGAGGCATAGCGGATGTCGGTGATGTGGCTGACGCGAAAGATCATCCCAGCAGGCTGCCCTGCGATGTCCGGTCGGGCCGTTCCACGGGCAGGAAATAGCGTTGCGACAGGGCGTCCGACAGGCCCAGCAGGCGGGCTTCAAGCCCTTGCAGGACCTTCTCTGTGACCTTTGCGGCCTCCAGACCTTGCAGTTCGGCCAGCATCGCCCGCGTTTCGCGCAAGGGCCGCTCGGGCACACCGTCTTCCGCCAGAGTGGGCAGGCCGGCAAGGTGTTCGGCGATCTGCTCCATCTGGAACAGCAGCGAACGCGGGTTGTGGGGATCGAGCAGCACCAGATCCACCACCGGCACCCGCATCGGCCCGGTGAGGTAGCGGCTGCGGAAGACGATCTGGCTGTCGCACAGGTCGAGCAGGGCGCTCAGATCATCGACTTCCGCGCTTTCGCCCGCGAACTGGCGCGCCAGGCGACAGGTGTTCAGCGCCCGCTCCAGCCTGCGGCCGATATCGAGAAAACGCCACGCGGGGCTGCGCACCATGTTCTCGGCGGAGAGCCCCGCCAGCGTGTTCCACCGCTCGATCAGCATGTTCGAGGTGTTGAGCAGCGATTCGCTATGGTCCGGCGCGAAGCCGGGCACGGGCCGGTTGGCCACACGCCAGAAATCGGTCGACATGCGATCGCGCAGGCCCCGGCCAATCTCGCGGGTGCGGGTGGTCAGGGTGGAAACCCCGCCCGGCAGGCGCGCCTCGCCCAGCGCCGCGCCGCAGATCCGCACCAGCGGCAATTTGGCCTGTTTGGCGCCAATCGCCCCCCATTGCACCAGCACATCCACCAGCCGGGCGATGGTGGTCGGGCCGCGCCCCGCGCCGCCATCCATGTCTATCGGGCTGCCCAGCAGGCAGCGGATCAGCCGCAGGGTCATTTCCGCCCGCTCGCCATACCGGCTGAACCAGAAGAGATTGTCGGCGGCCTGACTGGACAGGATGCCGCCAATGCGGCGTATGGCGGGGGAGACGCCCGCGCCGAGGCGGCTTTCCTGGCTCACCGGAATTTCGTCCACCACGCAGACATCGGCGGACAGGTCGCCCTTGCCCATCAGCGAGGTGCGCAAATCTCCCGAGGAGGACAGGCGGGCAAAGCCACCGGGCATCACCTGCCAGTTGCCCTCGCCATCGCGGGCGACAAAGACGCGCAGGGTGAAGGGGCGGGGCACGAACTGCCCATCGACCAGCACCGGGGTGGTCGAGAGGTTGACGATCTCCTGCCCGCAGTAATCGATGGGCCGCAAAAGCATCGCGGCCCGCAGCGCCGCCTTCTGCCCGGCGGTGAACTGGGCCCCGGCATGGGTTCGCCCGCCCTCCAGCCCCTCGACCGGCCCGCCAAAGGCCGAGCTGATGACCAGTTCGTCGAAACGGCTGCCGACGATGCCGGCCTCGGCCTCCTGCCCGCACCACCAGGTGGCGACATTGGGCAGCTTCAGCGTCTCGCCCAGCAGCTTGCTGGCCAGCCGGGGGATGAAGGCGGAAAAGGCGCGCGATTCCACCACGCCCACGCCCGGCCAGTTGGCCACCACCAGCCCGCCCTGCGACCAGGCCTGAAACAGGTCGGGAATGCCGATCTGCGAGTGCGAATCGAAGGCCAGCGGGTCGATATGATGGGTGCCGATCCAGCGCCACAGGGCGTCGATGCGCTTTGGCCCGGCGATGGTGCGCACGAACAGGCGCTCGTCGATCACCGTCAGATCGCGCCCCTCGACCAGCGGCAGGCCGAGATAGCGCGCGAGATGCGCCTGTTCCGGATAGCTCTGGTTATAGGGCCCGGCGGTCAGCAGGGCGATGCGCGGTTCGTCGCGGTGGCAATCGGCCGCGATGCCGCGCCGCAGGTCGCCATAGAACCGGGCATGGCGGCGGGTGTTGATTTCCGACAGCAGCGAGCCGGTGCTGCGCGACAGGGCCAGCCGGTTTTCCAGCGCATAGCCGATGCCGGTGGCCAGGCGGGTGCGATCGGCCAGCACGCGCCATTGCCCATCGGGCCCGCGCGCCAGATCGGCGGCATAGACATGCAGGTAATGCCCGCCATTGGGCGACACGCCCATCATCTTGGGCGCGAAATGGGAGCTTCCGGCAACCACGGCGGCGGGCAGATGCCCTTCCGCCACCAGTGTTTGCGGGCCATAGATATCGGCCAGCAACACCTCCAGCAGATCCGCCCGCTGGATCAGCCCCTCGGCGACCCGCCCCCATTCCTCGGTGCCGATGAGCAACGGCATGGGGCTAAGCGGCCATTCGCGCTCATCCTCGTCGCCAATGAGGCGGAAGGTGAGGCCCAATTCCTGAATCTCTCGGGCGACCTGCTCCTGAATGGTGCCGTGTACCCCGTGCGACAGGTCCAGCAGGCGTGCGGCAACCTGCGCCCACTTATCCGCCACACCGCCCTTCGCATCGGCAAACAGGTCGCCGCGCGGGGATGCGGGGGCATAGCGGCCGAGCACATCACCGGCGCTCGCTTGCGCGTCGCGCGCCCCGGCAGGTTCGTTTCCACCGATCATCTGGTCAACGATCATCCCGTGCGCGCAGGCCGCCGCAGATCGAGCGTCATGGGGAATTCTCCAGGCAGTTCTTCGGGCGGAATGGCGACGGTGCCCGGCGTGTGGCCATGATTTAGGAACCGCGCCTTGCGACGCGCCTCGGCCTCATAGCTGTTGACCGGAACGTCATCATACGACCTCCCGCCCGGATGCGCCACATGATAGACGCAGCCACCCAAAGATCGCCCGTTCCATGTGTCGAGAATGTCGAAGGTCAGCGGCGCATGGGCCGGCATGGTGGGGTGCAGGCAATTGGCCGTGGCCCATGCCTTGTAGCGCACGCCGCCCACGCCCTCTCCCGGCACGCCCGTCGCCGTCATCGGCACGCGGCGCCCGTTGCAGGCGATGACATGGCGCCCGGGGGTGAGGCCGGTGGCGCGCACCTGCAGCCGCTCGGTGGAGCTGTCGACATAACGCACCGTGCCGCCGATCGCGCCGGTCTCGCCCAGCACGTTCCACGGCTCCAGCGCGTGGGAAATTTCCAGCGTGACGCCGCCACCCTCAACCTCGCCATGCACCGGAAAGCGGAACTGGCGCTGCGCCTCGAACCAGTTGGGGTCGAAATCATAACCGGCGCCGCGCAGATCATCGAGGACGGAGGTGAAATCGGCCCAGACAGGGTGCGGCAGCAGGAAGCGGTCGTGCAGGGTGGTGCCCCAGCGCACGAGGCCGCCGCTCTGCGGCTCGCGCCAGAACCACGCCGTCAGCGCGCGCAGCAGCAATTGCTGGGCAAGGCTCATCTTGGGCTCGGGCGGCATTTCAAAGCCGCGAAATTCCACCAGACCAAGCCGCCCGGTCGGGCCATCGGGGCTGAACAGCTTGTCGATGCAGATCTCGGTGCGATGGGTATTGCCCGTCACATCCACCAGCAGATTGCGGAACAGGCGGTCCATCAACCAGGGGCGCGGCTCGCCATCATCCTTGCCGGGCACCTGCGACAGCGCGATCTCCAGTTCGTAGATGCTGTCGTGGCGGGCCTCGTCGATGCGCGGGGCCTGACTGGTTGGCCCGATGAACATGCCGGAGAACAGGTAACTGAGCGAGGGGTGACGCTGCCAGTAGAGCACGAAGCTTTTGAGCAGATCGGCGCGGCGGATGAAGGGCGAATCGACGAGGCTAGGGCCCCCGAGCACCAGATGGTTGCCGCCACCCGTGCCGATCGAGCGGCCATCGACCATGAACTTGTCCGCCGTGAGGCCGCATTCGCGCGCGGCGGCATAGAGGGTTTCGGTGATGAACACCGCCTCGTCCCAGCTGGCGGCGGGTTGCACGTTGACCTCGATCACACCGGGGTCGGGGGTGATCTTCATCACCTTCAGACGCGGATCCGGCGGCGGGGGATAGCCCTCGATGCGGACCGGCATCTTCAGCCGCTCGGCCACACCCTCGATGCGGGCGATCAGCTCGAGGTAATCCTCCAGCGCCTCCACCGGGGGGATGAACACCGAGAGATGGTCGCCGCGCGGCTCGATGGTGATGGCGGTGCGGACCACGCCTTCGATGATGACCTGCTCCTGCCGGTCCTGCCGGTTGTCCTCGCCGCCGGATGCCGTGTCGCGGCGCTGCTCGATCTGGGCGCGCTCTTCATGGGCCTCCGGCGCGGCGCTGGCGGGGGCGGCGCCCTGCACGCGGTAATCGGCCAAGGGCTCGCGCGGTTCAGCCGTGTCGCGCGGGTGGATATAGGGATAGTCGGATGGGGGCACATAGGGCAGCGAGCCGAGTGGCAGACGATAGCCCAGCGCCGAATCGCCCGGCACGGCAAACAACGCCCCGCGCCGCACTTTCCACTTCTCGCTCTTCCAGCGTGAAGCCTTGTTCGGTGCCGCGTTCCAGTTCTGGGTCGGCCGGTTTTTGGCAGGCTGCTTAGCTGAATACTGGCCGGGTGTGGAATCACGCTGAATCGGCAGGACATAACCCACCGGCTTCGACAGGCCCCGCTGGAAGGTGCGCATGATGCGGGCACGCTCCTCGGGGTTGTCGATCTTGGGATCATCGGGGCTGGTATTCTCCGGGAGTTCGCCCTCCTTCACGATCCAGGCCACCGCATCCTCATAGACGGGGTGGATGAACTCGTGGGTCAGCTCGACAGAGTCGGCCAGCAGCTCGATGAAGGGCAGGGCCGCGTCCTGAACCTGCTTCACCCGTGCCGGGTCCGGCTCGGCGTTGATCGGTTCGCCCGCGATCAGGCTGGCATCGCGCCACACCGGCACGCCATCGGCCCGCCAATAGAGCGAATAGCCCCAGCGCGGCAGGCTTTCTCCGGGATACCACTTGCCCTGCCCGTGGTGCAGCAAGGCCGTGGGGGCAAAGGCTGTGCGCAGCTTGCGAATGAGGCGGTCGGCATAGCCGGCCTTGGTGGGGCCCACGGCATCGGCGTTCCATTCGGCCGCGTCGAAATCGCAATCGGCGATGAAGGTCGGCTCGCCGCCGGTGGTCAGGCGCACATCTTGGCGCACCAGATCGGCATCGACCTTGCGACCCAGCTCCAGCAGGGCCTCCCAGCGGGCATCGGTGAAGGGCTTGGTGATGCGCACCGCCTCGGCAATGCGCGACACGCTCATCTCGAAGTGGAAATCGACCTCGGCCGGTTCCGCCGCGCCGCTGATGGGGGCGGCGGTGCGGTAATGCGGGGTGGCGGCCAGCGGAATGTGGCCCTCGCCCGCGAAGAGCCCGGAGGTGGGATCAAGCCCCACCCAGCCCGCGCCGGGCAGGTAAACCTCGGTCCATGCGTGCAGGTCGGTAAAATCGGCCTCGGGGCCCTTGGGGCCATCCAGAGCCTCGATATCGGCCTTCATCTGGATGAGATAGCCCGAGACAAAGCGCGCGGCGTAGCCCAGTTTGCGCAGCACCTGAATTTGCAACCAGGCGCTGTCGCGGCACGAACCGGTGCCAAGGCTCAGCGTTTCTTCCGGGCCTTGCACGCCGTGTTCCATGCGGATGACATAGCCGATGCGGGCAACCAGCGCGGAATTGAGCGCGACGAGGAAATCGATGGTACGCCCGGTCCAGCCGGCGAATTGCGCCACCAGCGCGTCAAACAAGGGGCCCAGAGACCCAGTGTTCTCCTCCGCGCCGAAATAGGCCGACAGGTCCTCTGTCAGGCTGGCGTCATAGGTGAATGGCACCTCTTCGGCATAGGGGTCGACGAAGAAGTCGAAGGGGTTGATCACCGCCAGCTCGGCCAGCAGATCGACCTCCACGGTGAAGTGATCAACCGGGTCCGGGAAGACGATCCGCGCCTGCCAGTTGCCGTGGGGATCCTGCTGCCAGTTGAGGAAATGTTCCGGCGGGCTGATCTTCAGCGAATAATTGGGCACCAATGTGCGGCTGTGCGGGGCCGGGCGCAGCCGCACCACCTGCGGCCCGAGCCGGATGGGGCGGTTATAGCGATAGCGGGTGAGGTGATGGAGGCCAGCCTTGATCATCGGCTAGGTGTCTCGCGAAAATTGCTGCAGCGCAATAAAATTCTGCGCGAATGTCCGCAAGCCTGCTAGGGCTCGCCCCTCGGTAAAACTTCACGCTGCAACACTCTTGGCATTTTCAGGTGGAATAGGGCGCATATGAGACTCTCTATCGCTGCCAGGCTGGACTATTTTTTCCCGGCCCCCACCGATGTTCTGCTTCAGGTCGAGGCGGCGGCGATTCCCGAGCAAACCATCGAGAAAGCGCATCTTTCGGTCCACGAATGCATAAATTTCGCCCGGGTTCCGGCGCAAGACATGATTGGCGACCGAATCTGGGTAACCGTGCAGGGCAATGTGCGGGTGGATTACAGCGCCATCGTCGCCATCGACCGCCCCTTTGATGACTGGCGCAATCTCGACAAGGTGGCGCCGCACAGGCTGCCGGGCGAGGCGGTGCCCTATCTGATGGGCTCGCGCTATTGCCCTTCCGACCAGTTCCAGGCCTTTGCCTATGACGAGTTCGGCCATCTGGAAGGCGGCGCCCGGGTCATGGCCATGCGCGACTGGATCGAACAACATTTCACCTATGTCCCGGGCGTCAGCTCGTCGGAGACCACCGCGATTGAAACTTTCGCGCGGCGGCAGGGCATCTGCCGCGATTATGCCCATGTGCTGATCACGCTGGTGCGCGCCTCCGGCATCCCGGCGCGCATTGCCAGCGTCTATGCGCTGGGGGTGGAGCCGCCCGATTTCCATGCGGTGGCAGAGGTCTATCTGGGCGACGACTGGCATCTTGTTGACGCCACCGGCATGGCCCGGGCGGGGGCGATGGCCAAGATCGGCATTGGCCGCGATGCCGCCGATGTCGCCTTCCTCACCGCCTATGGGCAGGCGATCATGCAGGCGCAGTCGGTCTGCGTGGGCATCGCGCAAGACTGATGCCGGCCCGACACCGGCCTGACAAAGGCGGGCCCGCGGGCGATCATTCCTTGTCTTTCGCGCCAGTATGTGACCATGGCGGGACTGGTCAGCGTCGAATGAATGCCAATCCGGCCAACATCGCGCTCGATTTCAATCTGACAGGACTTATCCATGGCCACCATCCGCTCCGTCAACCGGCGGCACCAGCGCGCTATTGTTACCATCAATGCGCGTCGCAAGGCGGCCGAAGTGGTCGTCGTAAGCAGCACCAAGCCGGTCAAGGCCACGGTCTGACATCAGGCGCGCGCCCCGTGGCTTCTCTCGACCCTCACGCCGCTGATTCCGCTTTCGCCGACGCGTCCCATCCGGATGCCGAAGCGGGGGTGGAATTTGTCGATATCGCCCCCATTCCGGGCGGGGGCGCGCTGCATCTGATGCGCCGGGGCAGCGATTTCTCGATCCAGTATGGTGACGAGGAATTGATGGGCAGCATGGTGCGCCATTCCGAACAGGCGCTGGCCACGCTCACCGCCGCAAAGCTCGCCAGTAACGGAGGCTGCCGGGGCGGCAGGCTGCTGATCGGCGGGTTGGGCATGGGTTTCACGCTGGGCGCGGCGCTCTCTGCTTGGGGTCCAAAGGCCAGCATCGTCGTGGCCGAGCTGGTGCCGCAGGTGGTGGTCTGGGCCAAGGGGCCGCTGGCCCATATCTTCGGCGATTCGCTCACCGACCCGCGCGTCAGCGTGCAGGTGGCCGATGTTCACGATGTCATCAATGCGGCCACCGCCAGTTTCGATGCCATTCTGCTGGATGTCGACAATGGCCCGGATGGCCTGATCCAGCTGGCCAACGACCGGCTCTATTGCAACTGGGGCCTGCGCGCGGCGCATGCGGCGCTGCGTCCCTCGGGTGTGCTGGCCGTGTGGTCGTCCTATACCGACGAGGATTTCTTCAAGCGCCTGCAGGCGGCCGGTTTCGAGGTCGAGGAGATCTCCATCGCCGCCGAGGCCTATGAAGACAACGTTCACCACACCATCTGGCTGGCGTCAAAGGCTGCATGAGGAGCCGCGCAAGCCTTCATGTCGCGGCGGCATGAGCGCGACGGATTCCCGTCTGCCCCCAACCGGTTTGGCCCCAACCGGTTTGGCCCAATCCGGTTTGGCCGATCCTCATTTGGCGGATCTGGGCTGGCGGCCCTTTTTCGCCGGGCAGCTTTCGTCTAACGAGGCTGCGCGGACCTGCCCGTTGCGGGTAATGCCAGTGCGGGTTATGGCCGTGCATCGCGGGCAGTTGGCGGTGGCTGGGGCAGGGGCAGGGGCAGGGGCTGAGGCAGGCGGTGCGCCGGGCGTTGCGGAGCGGACAATCCCGCCCTTCGTCCCCCATGCCAAGACCGAGGAAGACCACGCCACCGTGGGCGACTGGCTGCTGATCGAACCCGAGACCGGTCAGATCCTCCGCATCCTGACCCGCGCCAGCCTGTTCAAGCGCCGGGCGGCGGGCAGCGGGCGCAAGCTTCAGCTCATCGCCGCCAATGTCGACACGCTGTTCATCGTCGCCTCCTGCAATCAGGATTTCAGCGTCGCCCGGCTGGAGCGTTATCTGGTGCTGGCGCGCGAGGCGGGGGTTGCCCCGGTGATCGTGCTGACCAAGGCCGACCTTGCCGCCGATCCCGAGACATTCGCGCAAAGCGCCCGCGCGCTGGCATCCGATCTGCCGGTGCATATCGTCAACGCGCGCGAGCCCGCCAGCGTCGCCGCCCTTGCCGCCTATTGTGGCCGGGGCGAGACGGTGGCCCTGCTCGGCTCCTCGGGCGTCGGCAAATCGACGATGATCAACACGCTGCGGGGCTCGTCCAGCATCGCGACGCAACCGGTGCGCGAGGGCGATGGCACCGGTCGCCACACCACCACCGTGCGCGAAATGCACCGTCTGGAAAATGGCGGCTGGCTGGTCGATACGCCCGGCATGCGCGAGCTGCAGCTGTCGGACGCGAGCGAGGGGCTGGCCGAGGTGTTCGACGATATCGTGACCACGGCGCTGGCCTGCCGGTTCACCAATTGCTCGCACGAGAGCGAGCCGGGCTGCGCTGTGCGGGCCGGCCTTGCCGATGGCACGCTGGATGCCGCCCGGCTGGAACGCTGGCGCAAGCTGACCGCGCAGGATGCCGCCAATGCGCCCGGCTGGCCGGGACGCAACCATCCCCGGACCGCGCCACCCCGCCGTTAAACCGCCCTGCCGTTAAACTACCCCGCCGTTAAACTGGGGCGGCTGACGGCGCGCGCCAATCAGGCGGGTGACCCTAGCGTTCCAGATAGAGGATTTCGGTAACCTGCCGCTGGCCGTTCACCCGCTTCAGTTGCACGACGATGTCGATCACCTGACGGATATAGGTGCCGATCGCCTCCCAGCTGACCGACACCCCGCCCAGCAACGAAAGCATGGCGATCTGGTCGAGGGCTCCCGCGGCGCTGTCGGCGTGGATGGTGGTGATCGAGCCGGGATGGCCGGTGTTCACCGCCCGCAGGAAGGCAAAGGCCTCGGCCCCGCGCAATTCGCCCAGCAGGATACGGTCCGGCCGCATGCGCAGCGCCGCCTGCAGCAGGTCCCCGGTATCCACCCTTGCCTCGCCACCATCGCCGCGCGTGGCGATCATCGCCACCACGTTCTCATGGGCCAGCCGCACCTCGGGCGTATCCTCGATCGTCACCAGCCGCTCATGCGCACCGATCTGCTTGACCAGCGCGTTCATCAGCGTGGTCTTGCCCGAGGAAGTGCCACCGGAAATGACGATGGTTTTGCGCAAAGCCACGGCGCGGGCGAGAAACCCCTGCTGGTCGCGCGCGTCGAGCAGCGCGCGAAGGGCTTGGGCCTCCTCGTTGCCGGCTGGCTTTCCCGCCGCCGAAAACAGCCCGGCACCAGCCAGCTCGCCAAGGCTGAGGTCCGACAGGCCATGGCGGCGGATGGCCAGCGCCACCCCCTCGCGCGTGGCCGGTGGCCCGACGATCTGCACCCGCGCGCCATCGGGCAGGCTGGCCGAGACCAGCGGCTGTTCGCGATTGAACCCCTGATGGTTGGTGGCGGCAATCTGGCGGGCAAGACGCTCCAGCGCGAGATCGGTCAGCTCGGGCGCCGCCACGCGTTCCGTGCGGCCGCCGGCATGCTCCAGCCACAGTTCGCCGGGGCGGTTGATCCAGATATCGGTAACCCCCTCGCGTTCCAGATAGGGGCGCAAGGGGGCGAGATAGGCGCTGAGATAGACGCCGCTTTCCGGCTGGCCGCTCTTGGGTGCTCCAGTCATCGCCGGGCGGGGCCAGCCACGCCGGTGAAATCCAGATCGCGCGCGACAAACACCTGTATCGGCGTGCCCTGATGGACGATGACCGTGGTCGGCACGTTGATCTCTTTTTGCAGGGCCATGGTGGCGACATTGGTGGCCTGCGCCTGACTGCCGATGATCACGGCGGTGCTGGGGTTGCCCACGCTGTTGGCGCCCGCCTGCAAACCGGCGTTGATTGTCCGTCGTCAGAACATTCGGCACAACTCGCGGCATAGATTAGCGGAGTGCGGGCCTCGTCTCGGGGTTGATGTTAGGCGGCGAGGTTGCGGTGTTGCAAGCGCCGAAGTTCGATGGTCTGTCGCTTGATCCTTTCACGCTGTTTGAT
>CAIWFP010000258.1 GCA_903911985.1 uncultured Sphingomonadales bacterium | reverse complement strand
GGGCGGGCAAAGGCCTGCCCGGCGCTGCGGAACGATCACGTGAAGGCCAGTTTCAGCCCCGGCACATCCCAGTCGATGACTGCCACCCGACCGCTGCTGCCCATGGTAACATAGGCGGTCCGGCGATCGGGGCCGCCAAAGGCGACGTTGGTGGTCAGAAAATCGGGGATCGCCACCATCTGCGGCGTGCCACCTTCGGGCGGAAAGACAAGCACCGCCCCCACGCCCGGCGAGGCGCAGCAAATGTGCCCCGCGCTGTCGACGGCGAGGCTGTCGAGATACATGCCGGGCCCTGCCCGGCCGACGATGAAGCTGCCGTTGGGCATATGCGACGCGGACAGATCGATCACGCCGGGGGCGGACAGGTGGAAGCCAATCAAATGGCCCTCGAAAGTCAGCGCGACATAGAGCGTCTTGCCATCCGGCGACAGCCCGACGCCGTTGGGACCATCAAGCGGTGCCACCACCTCGCGGATTTCCGACCCATCGGCCCTGGCGTAATAGAGCGCGCCGCGCATGCGGCTACGCCCCCGGTCACGGCCGAAATCGGTGAACCAGAAGCCACCGGCCTCGTCGAAAACGATGTCGTTGGGGCCCCAGAACGGCGTCGCCTCGGAGTGTTCGTAGAGTGTTTCGAAAGCGCCACTGCCAAGGTCGACCACCTGAATCGAGCCCGGCGGCGTGTCGAGCGGCGCCTCCATTGGCAATAGCACGCCATCGGGCAGGACCATGTGCTGGAAGCCACCATTGTTGCACACGTAACAGCGGCCGTCCGGCCCGATGGCCGCACCGTTGGGCCCGCCACCAAGCTCGGCCACGGTCGTTTTTGTGCCGTCGGGCGCGATCCGGGTGAGACGCCCCCCCAGCACCTCGACCACCAGAAGGGTGCCATCGGGCATCGCCACCGGCCCCTCGGGAAGCCACAAGCCATCGGCAAGGTAACTCTGGATCCGTTCGCTCATGCCCGCCACCCTTCCGCGTTGGTCTTGCCGGAACCTATCTTCCTCCCCCGGCCCGGTTACCCGCCATAGGACAGGTGAGTGCGCCGCCATCGCAAGGCTTCCCTAGCGCCATAACAAGCGGGATGAGGATGGGATGACGCTGGATTTCGCAAAAATCTTTGGCCTTGGCGGGCGCGTCGCGATCGTCACCGGCGCGGCGCAGGGCATGGGCGAAGGGATCTCCCGCATGCTGGCCGGGGCGGGCGCCGCTGTTGCCCTCGCCGATATCCAGCGGGAGGCGGCCGAAAAGGTTGCGGCCGATATTGTCGCATCCGGCGGCAGCGCGCGGGCCTATGGTGTGGATATGGCCAAGGAAGACGACATCATCGCGCTGATCGAAGGGGTGGCGAGGGATTTCGGGCGGCTCGACATCGTGGTGAATTGCGCGGGGCTGCAGCACCGCAACTTTCTGGAAGACACAACCAGCGCCTTTTGGGACACGATGATGGATGTGAACCTGCGCGGACCCTTCATCGCCACCCGCGAGGCAGTGCGGATCATGCGCGCGGCGGGCACGAGGGGACGCATCATCAACATCGCCTCGAACAGCGCCTTTCACGCCATGGCGCCCAGCCTGCTCGCCTATGCCACATCCAAGGCGGGCGTGGCCGCCATGACGCGGTCGGTCGCGCTGGAAGTGGCCAAGGATGGCATCAACGTCAACGCGGTATGCCCCGGCAACACGGCAACGCCCGGTCAATTCACGTCAACCGGCCCCTCGTTCCCGCCGGAACAGATCGCCAAATTCATGCCGCCGATCGGCCGGGTCGGCCATCCCGACGACATCGCCGCCGCCGTGCTCTATTTCGCGTCCGACGCCGCCTCCTACATTACCGGGCAGACGCTGGTGGTCGATGGCGGCCAATTGGCGTGTTAACGGCCGCACCCCTGCTCCTCGCCCAACTGCTCCCCGCCAATGCGCAGCGCCCCCGATGACCCAGGCGCTATCCCGGCTCAATTTCCGCGATATCGGCGGGTTGCCGACACTGGGCGGCGCTGTTTGAACGCTTCCGCATGGCGATGGTCGCGGCGGCCTGATACGGATCAGCACCGGCGTCACGCAGGCATCGGTCTGGGCAAACAGCGCCGCCCCATTCATCGCGCGGGCGCGAGGCGAAGCAGGCGGTGGAATCGGCCCCTCTCGCGATGATCACGCGATGGTCGCCGGTTCGATACGGACCGGAATGGCGCCCATGCGCGGCTGGCCGAACACCGGATCATAGGCCGCATTGGCATCCATCAGCCGCGAGGTGCAACCGCCCTGCCCCAGCGGATCGTCCTCCTCGTCGGGGTTGGTGCCAAAGCAGTGCGACATCGACAGCGTGCCCGGGCGCAGGCGCGGCTCGGCTTCGGCCACACCCTTGATTTCGCCATGTTCCGAGCGGATGCGGATGATGTCACCCGATGCCATGCCCAACCGCTCCAGATCCGCCGGGTTGAGATAGGCCGGATTATGCGTCCGCCTGCCGGTGAGCTTTGGATTGGAGCGGCCGATCGAGTTCATCATGTCATTGGCGCGGCGCGGGATCAGCAGCAGCGGATATTCCGCACTGGGGTTCGCGGTATCGCCCCGATTGGCAAAGACTGCGGCCAGTTCGGCCATCATCGTCGGATCGCCCAGTTGCAGCATCGCCGTGCAATCCCGCGCGCGCGGCAGAACCGTCAGGTCCAGTTCGCTAAAGACATTGCCGTGGATGTGCCGCTTGACCTCGGCCAGCGGCACGCGCGATCCCGCGCACATCGCTTCGAACATGTCCTCGGTGGTTGGCCGCTGGTCGAGCGGCAGCGGGAACGGAACCGGCGGCTTGTCCCAATGCTGGCCGGTGCCGGCGGCATTGCCGAAATAGGTGATCTGCTTGCCCAGTCGCTTGGCCAGTTCATAGAAGAACTGCCAGCTTTCGACGGTGTCCGATCCAGCCGGTGGTTCGACCACGGCGGGGGCGTATTGCGCATAGGGCTGCTCATAGCCGCCGGTCCAGATACCGTAATATTTCATCGATTCGGAAAACTGCGAGCAGGCCGGGGTTTCCAGCGCCATCCGGTCGGGGATGACATAATCGGCCATGCGCGCCGTGTTCGACATCTCGACATCAATGGCAACCAGCAGATCAAGCGCGGCCAGCGCCCGGCCCGCTCGGTTCTGATCGGGGAGCGATACGGCAGGATTGCTGCCCGAACAGATCAGCGCACGCACCTGCCCCGGCCCCGGCGTCAGGATTTCGTCGGGCAAGGTGCCGGTCGGTGCGCCCACCACGGTCTGTGGCAAGGCGTTGATCCGGCTGGTCTTGCTGTAATCCCACGGCTGATAGGGCGCGTGGGGCTGGGCGTGGATCGCCACGTCGGGCAACAGCACATGCGGTTGGGAATGGGGCTCACCAGCGCGCACCCAGCGGCCACACACCGTGTTGAGGCTGAGCGCGAGATATTCGCACAGCGTGCCGTGGAGCGGGAAATGCGCCCCGGTCGCGGTGACGACGCAGCCGCTTTGCGCCCCGGCAAAAGTCCGCGCGGCCAGAACCACTTCCTCGGCGCTGATACCCGCGACCTGCGCCACATGTTCCGGCGTGAAAGGTTCGACCGCCGCCTTGAGCGCCTCGATGCCGATGGCGTTGGCGGCCACAAAGTCCGCGTCGTACAGCCCTTCGGTCAGGATCACGCGCAAGATTCCGGCCAATATGCCGGCGTCCTGCCCGGGCTGCGGCGCGATATGCAGGAACGCGTGGGCGGTGGATTCGGTGGCGCGCGGATCAATGACGATCAGCTTCATCCCGTCCTTGACCGCCTGTTTCACGGTCTGCCCCGGGTTGACCATCACCCCCTGTTTGGAAATGACCGGATTGGTGCCGACCATGATCCAGCTCTTGGCGGTGGAAAACGGCTGCGGCCCGGGAATCCAGCGACCGTGCAGGGCCTGGGCGATGACCTTGCCGGCCTGATCGATGGTCTGCACCGAAAAGAAGCGGTCGGGGAAGGTGCCCATCGCCATGATGAACATCGCGCCGATCACGGGATTGATCGGATTGGTCAGATTGCCATTGCCGGGATAAACCGCGATCGCTTCGGCCCCATGCTCGGCGACGATACCCTCGATCCGCGCGGCGATCTCGGCGAGCGCCTGATCCATCGGGATTTCAATATAGGTGCCATCACCCAGCCGTTTGCGGGGATGCAGCACGCGCGTGGGGGAATAATGCGCCTCGGGCATCGCGCGCCCCTTGGGGCAGGTATAGCCGCCATAGATCGGCGAGGCGCGATCACCGGCCACCCTGGTGGCGCGCCCATCCTCGACCGTCACCTCAACCGGGCAGCCAGCCCAGCAGACCTTGCAGATGCCATAGCGCGTTTCACTGGTCCCGGTCCGGCTGTCGGCCATGTATCCACACTCCCGCTGCCATGCCTGCGCTGGTTCATCCGCGACATCTGGCTGGCGAGGCGCATGTGATAGGCATGCGCCCGCCTTATAACCTGTCGGTCGGAAGGCGGGCACAGGCAAGGGCGCGCGAATCGCACGAATTTGCCGTCAGGCCAAACGGCACCGCGATGCGAACACCACGGTGCCGCCTGCCATCACACCGCGAGGCCAGCCCGACGCCCGTCCTTGACCGCCTCGTCGGTGGCAAAAACGCTCCACCGCGCTTCGCGGGCATCGCCGATGACGCGGATGCCCGGCATATCCGCGACCAGCGCGTGATACAGGTCTTCCTGCGGCGGCTTCGAGGTGACGAGGATGGTGTTGTGGATATCCTCCAGCACCGTCGTTTCGCCCGAATAGGCGTGGCGCAGATGAACATCGCTCTCGTCGATGCGGGTGATCTCGGTCGAGGGCAGGAAGGTCACCTTGGGAATGACCCTGCGCGCGATCACCTTGTTGAGGCCCAGTTCGGTCACCGACATGGCCATGGCGGAATCAATAGTGACGAGGAACACTTCCTTGCCCTGATTGACCAGATATTCGGCAACGCCTGGGCCGACTTCATAGGAAGTGTTGTCATAAACGACGATGCGCTTGCCGATCCGCTCGTGTTCCAGAAGGATCTCTTCGGGCGTGAACACATGTTCCAGATGCGCGCCGGGCACGCCGGTCAACTGGGCCTTGCTGGCACCTGTCTTGGAATAGCGCGCGCCGGTGGCGATGATCACGGCATCGGGCGCCAGCGCCTTTACCATGTCGGCGGTGGCTTGCGTGCCGGTGCGGATGGTAACGCCCGCCTTGTCGAGTTGCAGCTTGAGCCAGCGGATCAACTCTCCCCGGTCCTCAAGGCCCGGCAGCATCGCCTGCATGGTCACATGGCCGCCAAGCTGGTCGGACTTTTCCAGCAGCGTAACCTTGTGCCCGCGCTGCGACGCGGTGAGGGCGGCCTGCATCCCGGCGGGTCCAGCACCGACGATGACCACGTTCCTGGACTTTTCGGCCGGCTTTACCGGTCCTTCATATTCAAAGCCGATGTCGGGATTGACCGTGCAGCCGACCGCCTGACCATAGCAGGAGCGCAGGAAGCACCCTTCCAGATCGCCAATGCAGGCGCGGATTTCGCTGGTCTTGTCGTCGCGGCACTTGTTGGGCCATTCCGGGTCGGCAATCACCGAGCGCGCCACGAACACCATGTCGCAGCGCCCTTCGGCAATCGCCTGATCGGCAAAGGCCGGGGTCAGGATGCGCCCGCCGCTGACCACGGGCAGCTTCACCGCCTTCTTCACCGCCTCGGCCGCATCCAGATGCGTGCCCTCGCGCCCCATATAGGACGAGGGGTAGTGATATTGCGTCATCTGCGGCTTTTGCCCGCGCGCGGTAATGCGCAACCAGTCAACCATGCCGGTCGCCTCGAGGATCTTGCACTGGGCGATACCGTCATCGATACCCTTGGCACCCAGCGTGGATTCATCGGCGTTGACCGCGATGCCGATCGCGAAATCGGGCCGGACCCGCTGGCGGATCAACGCGACGATTTCAACGATGGCGCGCATCCGGTTTTCCAGACTGCCGCCATATCGGTCGGTGCGCTGGTTGTAGAATTCCGAGGTGAACGAGCCAAGGCCCGCGCCGCCGCTGATCGGAAACTCGAAACCGTCGGCACCGGCCTGCTCCGCATGAACGGCGGCAACCGCATGGGCCTCGATCAATTGTTCCACTTCGGCGGTGGTCATCGACCGGGGCTGGCTATCCGAAAGCACGGTGTGCGGGGCAATTCCCGAGGGCTGGGCCGTATCGGGATCGGCCATCATCCACACGCCCTGCACGGCGATCTTGGCGCCATGCTTGTGCGCGGCATCGACGATCCGGCGGATGGCGGGGATGTGGTCGGGGTTATAGGCCTCGATGAACCAGCCCGGGGGCACCAGCGGGGCGGGAACCACCTGACAACTGGCGATCACCATCATGCCGGCGCCGCCCTTGGCCCGCGCCTCGAAATAGCCCACCTGCTTGTCGGTACCGATGCCGAGGCCAACCATGCCGTGCGGCGACATGAACACGCGGTTCTTGATCCCCAGCCGCCCGAGTTTGAACGGGCTGAACATTGTCGGATATTTGCTCATATTTTTCCTCTCCAGTCGTGCGGGCGATCTTGCGCCGCCCGCCCCGTGATTGTTGCCGGTGATTACAGGCCGCGATTACTGGTCATCGGTGAAATGCACCGCGAAGATCGTTTCGGCGGCGGCGTGCCGGATGGGGATCGCCTTTTGATAGGCGTCCGAACGATACCATTGCATTGCCGCATCCTTGTCCGGAAATTTCATCAGCACCACACTGCTGCCCGGCGCGGTGCCTTCCAGCGTTTCCAGCCCTTCGCCAACGATCACCTCGAACGGCAGGCCTTGCAGCGAAACGAACCCCTGCGCCATGTATTCGCCATATTTCGCCAGGTCCTGCTTGTTCATCATGCTCAATACGTAGGAAGCCATGTGCCTCTCCTCAAAAATCAATTGCCGGCCGCCGCGTCCATGACGTCGGCGAAATAGGGTGCGTGATGGACGATGCCGCCGTCGGCGCTGAACACCTGCGCGGTCACGAAGCTGCCGGCATCGGAGGCCAGGAACAGCACCGGCCCGGCGATGTCCTCCGGCTTGCTCTGGCGGGGCAGCATCACGTGGCGCTGGATGAAATCGATCTGGCCGTCCGTCATGATCTCGCGCGCGCCCTTGCTCAGCACCAGCCCCGGCAACACGGCGTTACAGCGAATGTTGTGGCGGCCAAGCTGGGCCGCGACATTGCGGGTCAGCGTGTGCAGCGCGCCCTTTGAGGTCGAATAGGCGGGGTGGAACACATCGCCCAGAATGGCGGAGCCCGAGCCGGTATTGATGATCGATCCGCCGCCGCCGGCGATCATGTGCGGGGCAACATGCTTGATCATCAGCATTGGCCCGCGCGTGTTGATCGCGAAGGTCCGATCCCAAACCTCGGTGGTCATTTCCGGGATCGACTTGTCCCGCGCCATGAAGTCCGGCCGGGTGTCGGCGGCGTTATTGTGCAGAATGTCGATGCGGCCAAACCGGGCGATGACGGCTGCCACCAGCTCGATGATGCTCTGTTCCTCGGCCAGATCAAGGCTATGCGCCATCGCGCTGCCCCCGCTGGCAACGATCTGCGCCGCCACCGTTTCTGCCGCCGCTACATTGATGTCGGCAACCACGACATGGGCGCCCGCGCCAGCCAGCGCCTTGGCGCAAGCCTCGCCGATATTCGCGCCAGAGCCGGTGACGATCGCCACGCGACCATCGAGATTTCCAAACAACATCCTGTCCCCTCGCATTTTCTATTTTATTCGGGCTGACGGATCGAAAGAACGCCAACCACATGACCCGCCGGACCGTGCTCGCACAGCCATCTGTATAATGTCCCGCATCAGCCGCCCGGCAAAGCTGGCGTTGTTTTTAGGGTGCGCGGGGCTTATGGCATAAGGCAATAATTCAACGCTTGGTCAGGGATCGCGTTTCTGGTCGGGGAGGGGTTGAGAAGTGGCCACAAACGCCGAATATAATGCTGTTTCTGCCCGGGGGAGACGCACGTCCAACGCCACCACAATCGCCGATATAGTGGATGCGGCGAAGGAGGAATTCGCCAGCCACGGGTTCGATGGGACGACGGTCGATTCAATCTGCCGCCGTGCCCGTGTTTCAAAGCAGTTGCTGTATTACTACTTCGGCAGCAAATCCGACCTCTACACGCTGATCCTCAAGGAGGCGG
>CAIWFP010000257.1 GCA_903911985.1 uncultured Sphingomonadales bacterium | reverse complement strand
TATCCGTGCCCTGGCCCTCTGGCCGAACGGCTGGCCATCAAAGCGAGGCCATCGAGTGTCAAGTCCGCATCCACGCAATCAAACAAGCCGGGAATGCGGTTAAATAATACGGCGAGCCCGCCAGTGGCGACCACCGTGGCCGGGCGCCCGATCTGGGCGCGCATGCGGGCAATCAGCCCCTCGATCATTGCCACATAACCCCAATAGATGCCGATCAGCATCTGGTCCTCGGTGTTGCGGCCGATCACGCTGTCGCTGGCCGGCGTGGTAATGGCAATGCGCGGCAGCTTGGCGGTATTGCCCACCAGCGCGTCGAGCGAAAGATTGATGCCGGGCGAGATGATCCCACCCTTGTAGGCCCCGTTAAAGTCCACCGCGTCGATGGTGGTGGCCGTGCCAAAATCAACGATAATCAGATCGCCGGGATATTTGGCATGGGCGGCAATGGCATTGACCGCCCGGTCCGCCCCCAGTGTGCGCGGGTCATCCACGTCGATATCGATATCCCAGGCGGCGGCGCCCTGCCCGGCAACCATCGGCGAAATCTTGAAATACTGCACGGAAAGCTGCTGCAGATTGTGCAGCGCGCGCGGCACCACCGTGGCGATGATGATCTGGCTCACCGCGTCGCGGGCAATCCCCTCGATATCGAACAACTGCATCAGCCACACGGCATATTCGTCAGCCGTGCGCCGCGCATCGGTGGCAATGCGCCAGCGCGCCACCACCCGGCCCGGCTCGGCGCTACCGCCACCGGAGTCGAGATCGAACAGCGCGAACACCACATTGGTGTTGCCGGCATCAATGGCTAACAGCATTGAAGGCGTCTCCCGTCAAAATCGCCAAGTGGAGGCATTATGCCAGATTGACCTCGCCAGCGTGAATGGCGCGGGTCGCGCCGTCTGGCAAGGTCAGGCGCAAAGCCCCATCCTCGTCCAGCCCGGCAAAACGCCCAACAAGCTCCTCCGCCCCCGCGACGCCAACCGTCAGCGGCGTGCCCAAGGGATGCCCCACCGCCAGCCAGCGGGCGATAACCGGGGCCAAACCCGCATTCCGCCAACGCGCCAGTTCCCCGGCAAAACAGGCGGCCAGCGCCTGCGCGAAACCATCGCGATCCGGCGCCGGGCCAAATTGCGAGAGCGTCACCGTCTCCCGCCCCTCAACCGGCGGCGCGGCGGCAAGGTTCACACCTATGCCGACCACGACGGCGCCACCCACCCGCTCCAGCAAAATACCAGCCAGCTTGGCCGCGCCAATCATCGCGTCATTGGGCCATTTCAGCTTCACCCGCAAGGGCGGCGGCACATGGCCGCTCACCGCCTCGTGAACCGCAAGCCCGGCGACCAGCGCCAGCGTATGCGGCGCCGGATCGCCCTGCCGCAAATTCACCAGGGTGGATCCCATGAAGTTGCCCGCCCCGTCGAACCAGACGCGCCCCTGCCGTCCGCGCCCCGCACTCTGCCTGTCGGCCACCAGCCAGTGGCCCTCCGGCAGCATTTCACCGCCGGAAATGCGGGCCGCAAGATCGGCGTTGGTCGAGCCGGTTTCGGGGAGAGTCTCGATCAAATCCGATCAGGCGGCATGAAACAGGGCGGCGGCGGCCAGATTGGCCAACCCACCCAGCCATTTCGTCAGCAGATAGCCAGCAGGCGAAATGAAGGCCGCGCATAGCGCCAGTATCGCCTGATACATCCAGCCCGACTTGCCCACCGCCACATTGGCCGGTTCGTCAAAATACATGACCTTGACGACCTTGAGGTAGTAGAACGCGCCGATCACACTGGCGGCGATACCGATGGCGGCCAGCGGCACCAGCCCTGCGGCAACTGCCGCCTGAAACACCACGAACTTGCCCCAGAAGCCGAACAGCGGCGGAATACCGGCCAGGCTGAACATCACCATGGCGAGCGATCCGGCCAGAACCTTGCGATGGCGCGAGAGCCCGGCGATATCGGCCAGCGTCTCCAGCGGGTTGCCCTCGGCATCCTTCAGCATCAGCACGGCGACAAAACCACCCACGCTCATCACCGTATAGATGGCGAGATAGACCAGCATCGCCGAAGCGCCCGAGGGCGTGGCGGCGGCAAGGCCGATCAGCATGAAGCCGACATTGTTGATCGAGGAATAGGCCATCAGCCGCTTGATATTGGTCTGCCCGATGGCCCCCAGCGCACCGACGATAATCGAGGCGAGGGCGGCGAAAATCACCACCTGCTGCCAGGCATGGGTCTGCGTGCCAAAGGCGAACAGCGCCACGCGCATGGTCAGCGCCAGCCCGGCAACCTTTGGTGCCGTGGCAAAGAAAGTGGTCACAGGCGTTGGCGAACCCTCGTAAACGTCGGGCGTCCACATGTGGAACGGCACCGCGCTCACCTTGAAGGCCAGCCCCGCCAGCATGAACACCATGCCGAACAGCGCGCCCACCGGCAGGCCAGCCCCAAAGGTCCCGCCATGCAGCGCCTCGCGGATGCCCGCAAAGCTGGTGGTGCCGGTAAAGCCATAGACCAGGCTTATGCCAAACAGCAGAATGCCGCTGGCCAGAGCGCCCAGCACGAAATACTTCAGCCCCGCCTCGGCGGACCGCTCGTCATTGCGCAGGAAACTGGCCAGCACGTAAGCCGCCAGCGAGTTCAGCTCCAGCCCGATATAGAGCGTCAGCAGGTCGGTGGCTGAAACCATCATTCCCATGCCCAGCACGGCAAACAGCACCAGCAGCGGATATTCCGCCCGCATCGCGCCCACCCGTTCAAAAAACGCCGGGGCCACCAGCAGGGCGGCGGCCGCCGCGCCATAGATCAGCAGCTTGGCATAGGCGGCAAAACTGTCCTCGGCATATTGGCCGAAAAACACGCTGGCCTCATGACCCATCACGCCATTGGCAAGCGCGGGAACGGTCAGCACGGCAGCAGCCGCCAGCAACAGCACACAGGCGCCCGTGATGAAGCGCGCGGCCTTGTCGCCCCACCATCCGGCCACCAGCAGCAGCAACAGGCCGGCAATGCTGAGCAGATCCTCGGCGGCGATCATGCGGAGTGAAGCCAAAGCGCCCATCAGTGTGCACTCCCCTCGCCGGTGGTTCGCGCGGGTGCGGCCACGGGCGCGCTCACCCTGGCATCCCCAACGGGTTTTGCCTGAGCCAGTCTGGCCTCAAGATGGCCGATATCGGCGCGCATCGGCGCCATGAAGCTCTCAGGGTATACCCCCATCCACACCGTCACCAGCGCGACCGGCGCCAGCAGCAGCACCTCGCGCAGGGAGAGATCGGGCATGGCGGCGGCATCGGCATTTTTCTGCACGCCAAAGGCCACCCGGGCGTAGAGATAGAGCATATAGGCGGCACCCAGAATAATACCGGTGGTGCAGATCAGCGCCACCCAGCTCGACTGCTGATAAACCCCCGCCAGCGACAGGAATTCACCGACGAAATTCGCCGAGGCCGGCAGCCCCACCGAAGCCATGGTGAACACCATGAAGAACAGCGCATAACGCGGCATGTTGATGGCCAGCCCGCCGTAACGGTCGATCTCGCGGGTATGCAGCCGGTCGTAAATCACGCCGACGCAGAGGAACAGCGCGCCCGCCACCAGACCATGCGCCAGCATCACCATCATCGAGCCTTCCAGCCCCTGACGGTTGAAGGCGAACAGGCCCACCGTGACGATGCCCATATGCGCCACCGACGAATAGGCGATCAGCTTCTTCATGTCGTGCTGCACCAGCGCGACCAGTGAGGTGTACACCACCGCCACCATCGACAGCGCGAAGACCAGCGGCGCGAAATGAGCCGACGCCTCGGGGAACATGGGCAGACTGAAACGGATGAAACCATAACCGCCCATCTTCAGCAGCACGCCCGCCAGAATGACCGAACCGGCCGTGGGCGCCTGCACGTGGGCATCGGGCAACCATGTATGCACCGGCCACATCGGCATCTTCACCGCAAAGCTGGCAAAGAAGGCCAGCCACAGCAGGATCTGCGCCTTCACCGGGAAGTTATAGGCCATCAGCGTCGGAATGTCGGTCGTGCCCGCCTCATTGCCCATCCACAACATGGCGATCAGCATCAGCACCGAACCCAGCAGCGTGTAGAGGAAGAACTTG
>CAIWFP010000256.1 GCA_903911985.1 uncultured Sphingomonadales bacterium | reverse complement strand
CTGTTCGGGCCGGAGGATTCGGCCGGTATTGTCAGCTTCGCGCTCGATGGGGTTCACCCGCATGATCTCGGCACCATTCTCGACGAGGAGAATGTCGCCATCCGCGCTGGTCACCATTGCGCCCAGCCCTTGATGGAGCATCTCGGCGTACCCGCCACCGCCCGCGCCAGCTTTGGCCTTTACAGCGACGAAAACGATATTGCCGCCCTGCTGCGCGGTTTCGAGCGAACCAGAAGGATTTTCGGCTAATGTCCCCCGAAGCCCAGAAAGAGACTCCCCGTTTCACGGTCGAGACGGTGGAGAGTGCCCCCACCCCGCCGCGTGCCAGAGTCGAGGATGCGCTTCACGCATCCGCCGGGGAACGCGTCGAGGATGCCCCTGCCTCGCCCGAAACCCCGGCCGACAAGCTGGAGCGCAAAAAGGACTATCTCGAGGGTTTCCTCAGCCAGCAGCCTGAGGGCGTGAGCGCGGGCGAGCCCGGCGGCGCGCTCTACGAGGCGGTAATCGCCGCCTTGCGCGACATCTTCGACCCCGAGATTCCAGTGAATATCTACGATCTCGGCCTGATCTATGGGGTGGAGGTGAGCCCCGAGGCCGCCGTCATTGTCACCATGACCCTGACCACACCGCATTGCCCGGTGGCCGAATCGATGCCCGGCGAGGTGGAACTGCGCGTTGCCTCGGTGCCTGGTGTGCGTGATGCCGAGGTCAATCTCGTTTGGGATCCGCCATGGGACCCCGCCAAGATGAGCGACGAGGCCCGCCTCGAACTGGGGATGTTGTGATGAATGACACGCCAACCACCATCACGACGCCAACCACGGGCCGCCGCCCGCGCCCTGCCGCCGTCACCCTCACCCCCTCGGCCGAGGCGCGCGTGGCCGAACTGATGGGCAAGGCGCCGGAAGGGGCGATCGGCGTCAAGCTCTCCACCCCGCGCCGGGGCTGCTCGGGTCTGGCCTATTCGGTGGATTATGTGACCCAAGCCAATGCCATGGACGAGCGCATCGATACTCCCGGTGGCGCTTTCTTCATCGATGGCGCCAGCGTGCTCTATCTGGTGGGCAGCACCATGGACTGGGTGGAGGATGATTTTACCGCTGGCTTCGTGTTCGAAAACCCGAATGCCAAGGGCGCCTGCGGCTGTGGCGAGAGCTTCACGATCTGATCCATCGGGGACGACTTTCCCGCACAGGCCCCTTTGTCTATCCAAGCGGCCCCAAGTCTGGCAGAGACCGGGCGGGTTGATTCACGAGGGATGGGTGATGCGGAAACTGGCACTGTGTGCGACTTTGGGCGTAATCGGATTGCTGCTGACGGCCAGCCCGGCTCTGGCTCAGGGCGGGGGGCGTGGCGGGATGAACCAAGTCGTCCCGCAGCAGAGCGCCGACGACAATGAACCGCGCGCCGCCCGGATCGGCGAATATCACCCGCATGAATATCTCAAGCCGATCGGTGTGGAACGCTTTGACAAGGCGGTGGCGGCCATGTTCGCCCGGGCCGATGTCAACCGCGACGGCATGGTCACGCTGGCCGAACTCGAATCACTGCTGACCGCCCGCCGCGAAGAGGCCATTCGCGCGAGGTTCCACGACATTGACACCAACCACGACGGTGCGATCAGCCTCGCCGAATTCACCGCCTGGCAGCAGGACATGGGTTCGGCCGCAGCCTCGCAATGCGCCGCCTATGCCGCGCGCCTCGTGCCCGATACGCTGGCGCCCGAGCTGGCCAACAATGATCGGGACGACGCGCTGGCCGATGTCATCGAGCCACTGAGCGCCCTCGTCATCACCCGCGCGAACATCCATTACCGCGCCGGCATCACGCTGGATGATCTGCTGGCCTATGAGCACAAGCGGTTCAACGCCGTGGATACCAACCACGATGGCTTCCTGGAGCAGCCGGAAGTGGAGGCGGTCCGCAGGGCGGCTCAGGCGCGCTAAATCAGCCCAATTTATTGGTTGGCCGCATTTTCCGGGTCATCAGCTAAAAAATGCCCTAGCGCCGCCGCAGCAGGGCGATGCAGGCGGCGCGGTCAACCTCGCGGCCATCGCCCCCGCGCCGCGTGCTGACGAAACTGGCGACTGGCGCCCTGCCCTGCGACAGTGGATAGAGATAGATATCCAGTACGCATGGCGTGCCGGCAAATTGCAGCTTGCGCGCGTCGCCCTCCCGCTCATCCAGCCGGGGCTTGCCGAAAAGGCGGATCAGCGCGGCGGCATCGGCACCGATCACGCCTTCCACCCCCGGCAGCTGTTGCACATGCACCGGTGGCGGCGGGGAGGCATGGAGAACCGGCAAGGTTCGCGCCGCCCCGGCCGGGGGCCTATCCGCGCGAACGACCCGCTCTCCATCACCGCAGCCGGACAACAGCAGCAGCGCCGGACCCAGCATGGCCAACAGGCACGCACTGCGCGGGCGATTCGGCAGATGGCCGCGAAAAGGGACGGGGACAGGGCGGGCATAGACAGGCATTTGCCGGATAATTCCGCAGTCCACACTCCCCTGTCAATCGGCAAGACATATTCGCCCGGCATCATGGCCACCGCGCATCGCGTTAACCTTGCCGCGACCCCTGCTAGCGGCTAGTCGGCGGAGGCCCACCCTGTTCGCCACGCGAAAGAGAGCAATATATTATGCCAGCGCCCACGCACTCCGGCAGATCCGCCCTCGATGCCACTCTCGATGGCACTCTCGATGTCGTGGGCATTGGCAACGCCATCGTTGATGTCATGGCGCCAGCCGACGATGCGGCAATCGCGGCGTTGGGCATGGTGCGCGGCGGCATGATGCTGATCGACACCGAGCGGGCCAACGCCCTGTATGATGCCATGGGCCCGGCGCGGGAGAGTTCGGGCGGCTCGGCGGCGAATACTCTGGCGGGGCTCGCCATGCTGGGCGCGAAATGCGGCTTTATCGGGCAGGTCGCCGATGATCAGCTGGGCGAGGTCTTCGCCCACGATATCCGCGCCGGGGGCATCGATTTCTCCACGCCGCCCCGCCGGGTCAATGCGGCGGCTGGCGATCCGCCAACTGCCCGCTGCCTGATTTTCGTTTCCCCCGATGGCCAGCGCACCATGAACACTTTTCTGGGTGCCGCCCAATTCCTGCCAGCCGCCGCAGTGGACGAGGCCACCATCGCCTCGGCCCGGGTGCTCTACCTCGAAGGCTATCTGTGGGATCCGGAGGAGCCGCGAAGCGCCATGCGTCGTGCCATCGCGGCGGCGCGAGCGGCGGGCCGCGAGGTTGCCTTCACCCTGTCCGACGGTTTCGTCATCGCCCGCCACGGCGATGACTTCCGCGCGCTGATCGAGGCGGGGCAGATCGACATCCTCTTCGCCAACGAGCACGAGCTGGCCGCCCTGACCGGGGTGGAGGACTTCCACGATGGCCTCGCCAGCCTGCATGGCAAAGTGCCCACCGTCGTGGTGACCCGCAGCGAGAAGGGCGCCCACGCCTTTCGCGGCACCGAACACGCCAGCGTTCCCGCCGAGCCGGTTGACCATGTGATCGACACCACCGGCGCGGGTGACCTGTTCGCCGCCGGCTTCCTGTTCGGCCATGTGCGCGGGGGCTCGCTGGAGGCCTGCCTCAGGCTGGGCGCCATCTGCGCCGGCGAGGTGATCTCGCATTACGGCGCGCGGCCGGAGGCGGATTTGAAGAGGCTGTGCGCGAAAGTGATGTGACGAGGATTAAGGGATAGATGCGAGGGGGGAGTCTGATGTGCCGATTTGCCAATGCAAATCGGTTGGCCCTCGCGCTCCCTTTTCTCTTTTGCGTGGCGCTTCCCATCGAACGTAGCGCCCCGCCGCGAAGCGGCTATAAAGGCTACTGCGCCGCGACCTCGCCCAAGGCTGAACCCATGGCGCGGGCAATGACAGGGAAAGGGAGCGCGAGGGGGTAACCCCCTCGCACCCTACTCCGCCTCCCGCGCCACTTCCCGCCAACCAATATCCCGCCGACAAAACAGCGACGGTGCGGCAAGCGCATCCACCCCGGCATAGGCGGCGCCTTGCGCGGCGGTAACGCTGTCCCCGCGCCCGGTCACATTCAGCACGCGCCCGCCATTCGCCACCAGAGCCCCGCTGGCATCGCGGGCGGTTCCGGCATGGAACACCTGCGCGCCGGTCGCCTCGGCGGCATCGACACCCTCGATCAGCCCCCCCTTGTCCGGCGTTCCTGGATAGCCATTGGCGGCCATCACCACGGTCAGCGCGGTTTGGGCCGAGAAGCGCGGCGGCTCCATGGTCGCGAGGCGGTTCCCGGCGCAGGCCAGCAGCAGCTCGCCCAGGTCGCTTTCCAGACGCGCCAGCATCACCTGCGTTTCGGGGTCGCCAAAGCGGGCGTTATATTCGATGAGCTTTGGCCCTTGCGCGGTCAGCATCAGCCCGGCGAACAGCACGCCGGAATAGGGCGTGCCCTCCTCGGCCATGGCGCGAACGGTGGGGGCGATGATGTGGGTCATCACTTCGCCCTCCAGCGTCGGCGTCAGCACCCGCGCGGGGGAATAGGCGCCCATGCCGCCGGTGTTGGGGCCGGTGTCGCCCTCGCCCACACGCTTGTGATCCTGCGCGCTGGCAAAGGCGAGGATGGAGGCGCCGTCGGTGAGGGCAAAGAAGCTGGCCTCCTCGCCCTCCATGAATTCCTCGATCACCGCTTCCGCCCCGGCTTCACCGAAACGGCCGGAGAAGATCTCTCGCACGGCTTCCTCGGCCTCACCCATGGTCATCGCCACGGTAACGCCCTTGCCGGCGGCGAGGCCATCGGCCTTGACCACCACCGGCGCGCCAAAGCGCCTCAGCGCCGCCAGCGCGTCAGTCTCATTGCGCACCCGCGCATAGCCCGCGGTGGGAATTCCCGCCCGCTCGCACAGATCCTTGGTGAAGCCCTTGGAGCCTTCCAACTGGGCAGCGGCCTTGCTGGGGCCAAACACCGCCACGCCCGCGCCCCGCAGACTATCGGCAAGGCCATCGACCAGCGGCGCCTCTGGCCCGATGACCACCAGCCCGACCGAATGGGCATCGCAAAAACCGATTGTCGCGGCATGGTCCGTGGCATCCAGCGCCACCAGTTCCGCATGGCGCGCGATGCCCGGATTACCGGGCGCGGCATAAAGCTTTCCGGGGCCAAAAGCATCGGCTTGCAACACAGAGGATTGCGCCAGCTTCCACGCCAGCGCATCTTCGCGACCGCCCGAACCAAGCAGCAGGATATTCATGGCCGCCTTACCACCCTATTCCAGTGAATCAGAAGAAGCCGGGCTGGTAGCGCGCTCTGCCCCCGGCGACAACGCCGAGCCGCTTACCATCACCGAGATTTCGCTCAGCCTGAAGCGGGTGGTGGAGGATCGCTTCGGCTTCGTGCGGGTGCGCGGCGAGCTGTCGGGGGTAAAGCGGGCGGCCTCGGGGCATCTATACCTCTCGCTCAAGGATGAGGGCGCGCGGCTGGATGGGGTGATGTGGAAGGGCAATGTCGCCCGCCTGTCCTTCGCGCCGGAGGATGGGGTGGAGGTCGTCGCCAGCGGCAAGCTGACCACATACCCGGGGCGTTCCAACTATCAGCTGGTGATCGATCGCATGGAGATCGCCGGCGAGGGCGCGCTGCTGGCCTTGCTCGCAAAAACCAAGGCGCGGCTGGAGGCGGAGGGCCTGTTCTCGCCCGAGCGCAAGCGCCCGATCCCCTTCCTGCCGCGCGTGATCGGCGTGGTGACCAGCCCCACCGGCGCGGTGATTCGCGATATTCTCCACCGGCTGGCGGATCGCTGGCCCTGCCATGTGCTGGTGTGGCCGGTGCTGGTGCAGGGGCAGGGGGCAGCGGCTCAGGTGGCAGCGGCGGTCCGGGGGTTTTCCGCGCTCCCGGCTTTGGGGACGCCCGGCGGTGCCATCCCCCGGCCCGATCTGGTCATCGTCGCGCGGGGCGGCGGTTCCATCGAGGATCTCTGGGCGTTCAACGAGGAGGAGGTGGTCCGCGCGATAGCGGATTGCACCATCCCAATCATCTCCGCCGTCGGCCACGAGACGGACACAACTCTCGCCGATTTCGCCGCCGACTGGCGCGCCCCGACCCCAACTGCCGCCGCCGAGCGCGCGGTGCCGGTGCGGGCGGAACTGGCCTCGGG
>CAIWFP010000255.1 GCA_903911985.1 uncultured Sphingomonadales bacterium | reverse complement strand
GGCGGCGGTGGCCATGTCGACCAGTTCGCTGCTGGTGATCGCCAACTCGCTGCGGTTGGCCATCGGCCCGGGCTGGCAGCGCGGCAAGGCCGGGGGGCAGCGTGGCGCGGCCGGGAGCGCGACGGCATGACCGGCCTCGCTCTGCTCATTCCTCTGGCCCTGATGATGGGGCTGGTCGGGCTGGTGGCGTTTTTCTGGGCGCTGCGGCGCGGCCAGTTCGACGACCTCGAAGGCGCGGCCAACCGCATTCTCATCGATGACGAGGACGAGCCCGCATCAGGCCAGCAGACCCACCCAGACGCCAAGGGCGAAGTGGTGGCGCCATGAAGCTGATCGCGCTCTTCGGCATTGTCGCGCTGCTGCCGGCGGCGTTGAACACCACCCCCGCCATGGGGCGGGGAACGCTGGACGTTCCCCTGTGCACCGGCGATGGTCTGGCGCGGACGGTCACCGTGCCGGTGGGCCCAGCCGGGCTTCCCGGATCCGATCCGCCCGGCTGCTGTGCCAAGGGCTGCCATACCGGTGGCGCGCGCAAGCGGGGTGGCAAGCGAGTTGATCCGGCGCAATGAAGCCGGTTGCGGCTCCAGTAATAAACAGCCTCATGTGGTCCTATTACCCCGAACTGCTGGAGCGGCCCGTACCGCGCTATACCAGCTTCCCCACCGCCGCCGAGTTTGGCGGACAGGTTGATGGCGCCATGCTGGATGCGTCCCTGAGGGACACGCGGGGCGAGGTGTCGCTTTATGTCCACATCCCCTTTTGCGAGAAAATCTGCTGGTATTGCGGCTGCAACACCGGGGCGGCCAACCGGGGCAGCCGGCTGGAGAGCTATCTTGATTCGCTGCATCAGGAAATCGCGCTGGTCGGCACCCGGCTGCGGGGTCACGCGCGGGTGCGGCGGGTGGCTTTCGGTGGCGGCAGCCCCAACGCCATCCAGCCCCGCGATTTTGTCCGGCTGATTGATGCCCTGACCCTGCATTTCGAGCTCGATTCGCCCGTGTGGTCGATTGAACTGGATCCACGAACGCTAACCTCCAGCTGGGGGTTGGTGCTGGAGGCGGTGGGCGTCACCCGGGCCAGCATGGGGGTGCAAACCTTCGCCCCCCATTTGCAGGCCGCCATCGGCCGCATACAGGGCGATAGCCTGATCGAGGAAGGCACGGCCATGCTGCGCGAGGCGGGCGTCGCCTCGATCAATTTCGACATGATGTATGGCCTGCCGGGCCAGACCCGTGACGATCTGGAGGCCAGTCTGCGCCGGTCGGTGGCTCTGGGGGCGGATCGGATCGCGCTTTTCGGCTATGCCCATGTGCCGCATCTCTTGCCGCGCCAGCGCAAGATCGATGGCACGGCCCTGCCGGATCAGGCCGAACGCTTCGCCATGGCCGCCATGGGCCACGATCTTCTGGTCGAGGAAGGCTATGTGCCGGTGGGCTTCGACCATTTCGCCCGCCCGGGCGATGCCATTGCCCAGGCCACTGTCGCGGGTCGGCTGCGGCGCAATTTTCAGGGCTTCACCGAGGATCAGGCGCCCGTGCTGATCGGCCT
>CAIWFP010000254.1 GCA_903911985.1 uncultured Sphingomonadales bacterium | reverse complement strand
CGTTGGCGCCATCGCCGGTGGCGAGGCTGGTTGTGCCCTCCCCCAGCGCCTCGACCTCTTCATCATGCGCGGCCAGCTTGGTGCCGGAATGGCAGATTTCGCCCAGCAGACCGCCGGTCAGTCTGCCATCGACAATTTCCAGCCGGTTGGCGATGACCCGCTCGAAGCCCAGCATTTCGGCGACAGGATCGGCGAACTGGTGGAAACCGCCGGTGACCAGCACGGTGCGGCAGCCTTTGGCCTTCAGCGTGGCGACCAGCGTTTTTGCGCCGGGCATCGGGCGGATACGTTCTGCGATGCAGCGGGCTATGGCGCCCTCGTCGAGCCCGGCCAGCAGGGCGACGCGCTCGCGCAGGGCGCTTTCGAAATCGAGTTCGCCCTGCATGGCGCGCTCGGTAATTTCCGCGATCTGCGCCTTCAATCCGGCAAAATCGGCCAGTTCGTCGATGCACTCCTGCCCGATCATGGTCGAATCCATGTCCGAGACGAAAACCTGCGGCACACGGGGGGCATGATCGGCAATCAGCAGGTCGGCAGGCGCGAAATGCGCATCGAACCCGGCGCGGATCGTCGCCACATCGCCAGTGGCAAAGGTGATCTCCAGCGCGCCCGGCTGGGCACCCAGACAGGAGGCGGTGCCCACGGCGCCACGCGTGGCCAAATCGGCCAGACAGGCCTCCATTTTGCCGCGCATTCCCGTCACATCTGCTATCAGCCTGGCAATGACCACCGTGAATACCCCATCAAACCAACCCGGCGAGACCGACCGGCGCCCGCCGCTGGCGCTCATTGCAGGGCCGACCGCCAGCGGCAAGAGCGATTGTGCGGTGCGCCTTGGCGAGGCGCTCCTGAAACAGGGGCGCAAGGCGGTGATCATCAACGCCGACAGCGCGCAGGTCTATGCCGATCTGGCGGTGCTGAGCGCGCGGCCAAGCGAGGCTGACATGCGGGGCGTGAGCCATCGGCTGTTTGGCGCATGGGATGGCGCGCAAAGCTGCTCGGCGGCGGATTGGGCGGCGGCGGCGCGGGCGGAAATTGCCGAGGCGCATGCAGGTGGCGCCGTGCCAATTCTGGTGGGCGGCACCGGGCTGTACATCCGCACACTGCTCGATGGCATCGCCCCGATCCCGCCAATAGACCCCGCCGTCCGCACCGCGGTGCGCGCCATGCCGGTGGCCGAGGCCCATGCCGCCCTCACCCTTGCCGACCCCGCCCGCGCCGCCGCCCTCGCCCCCACGGACACCACCCGCGTGGCCCGCGCGCTTGAGGTGGTGCGCTCCACCGGACAGCCGCTGGCCCATTGGCAGGCACGGCTGGAAGGCGGCATCGGCAAGGAGGTGGATTTGCGTCCGCTGGTGCTGCTGCCGGATCGGGGCTGGCTCTACCAACGCTGCGACGCCCGCTTTGCCGCCATGCTGGAAGGTGGCGCGGTGGCGGAGGTGGAGCGGTTGCTGGCCCGGGGTTTGGACCCCGATATGCCCGTGATGCGCGCTATCGGGGTGAGCGAGATTGGCGGCTGGCTGCGCGGGGAATGGAGCCGCGAAGAGGCTCTGCGACGCGGGGCTCAGGCCACCCGCAATTACGCCAAGCGGCAATTCACCTGGATGCGCCATCAGCCACCCGCGGACTGGCCTCGCGCCACGCCAGAAACAATCGACATTTCCGAGTCCTTTGTATTTTTATTACGCCATTGATGCTTGACATGACATTTACTGTCACCTAGAGGCGCCGCACTGCCTGTGAACAGCGGGCGATAAGCGAGTTGGACCAAAGACCCGGCACAGCCCCCTGTGCCGGGTCGGTTCTTTAAGAATTTCCCGTCATAGGCGGGGCAACAAACATCGCCTCTGGCGAGGTTGCGCGCGGGCCGAGATTGCCCGGGCCAAGCAGGAAGGAACCGTCGCGGTGAGCGAGGAGCGCAGCGGCGCCAATATTCTGGTCGAAAGCCTGGTTCGGCAGGGTGTGGAGTTCGTCTTCGGCTATCCCGGCGGCGCGGTTCTGCCGATTTACGACGCCTTGTTCGGCGAGAAGCGCATTCGCCACATTCTGGTGCGGCACGAGGCGGGCGCGGCCCATGCGGCGGAAGGTTATGCCCGCTCCACCGGCAAGCCCGGCGTGGTGCTGGTCACCTCCGGCCCCGGCGCCACCAACGCGGTTACCGGTATTGCCGACGCCTTTCTCGATTCGATCCCGCTGGTTGTCATCACCGGGCAGGTTCCCACCGGGCTTATCGGCTCGGATGCCTTTCAGGAGGCCGACACGATCGGCATCACCCGGCACTGCTGCAAGCACAATTATCTGGTGAAGGACCCCGCCGATCTGGCCAAGACCATCGACGAGGCCTTTCAGATTGCCACCACGGGGCGCCCCGGCCCGGTACTGATCGACATTCCCAAGGATGTGCAGATCGCTTCGGCCACATGGCACGAGACACCGGCCCAGCGCCACAACCGCTATACCCCGCAGACCGAGGGCCCGGCTGACGACATCGCCCGCGCGGTGGAGCTGCTGGCCAATGCCAAGGCGCCGATATTCTATACCGGTGGCGGCGTCATCAATTCCGGCCCGCGCGCCAGCACCCTGCTGCGCCAGTTGCAAGAGCTCACCGGCGCGCCGGTCACCTCCACCCTGATGGGGCTTGGCGCCTTCCCCGCCGACCATGGCGACTGGCTGGGCATGCTGGGCATGCACGGCACTTTCGAGGCCAACTGGGCGATGAATCAGGCCGATGTCATGGTCTGCATCGGCGCCCGCTTTGACGACCGGGTGACCGGGCGGCTGGATGCCTTCTCCCCGGGCTCGACGAAGATCCACATCGATATCGATCGCTCCAGCATTAACAAGGTTGTGGCCGTGGATCTGGGCATCGTCGGCGATTGCGCCACCGTGCTGGAACAACTCATCGCCGCCTGGGGCAAGCGCAAGGCGCAGGACCTGTCGCCGTGGAAGGCCCGCATCGATGGCTGGCGTGCGCGAAAGAGTCTCGCCTATCCCCGCCTGCCCACCGAAATCGCCCCGCAATATGCCGTTGAGCGGCTCTATGCGCTGACCAAGGCGCATAGCCCGATCGTCTCTACCGAGGTCGGCCAGCACCAGATGTGGGCGGCGCAATATTTCCCGATCAACCAGCCCAACGAATGGCTGACCAGCGGCGGCCTTGGCACCATGGGCTATGGCCTGCCCGCCGCCATCGGCGCGCAATTGGGCAACCCCGGGCGGCTGGTCATCGACATTGCCGGCGAGGCATCCATCCAGATGAACATTCAGGAGCTGGGCACCGCCACGCAATACCGCCTGCCGGTCAAGGTGTTCATCCTCAACAACGAATGGATGGGCATGGTCCGCCAGTGGCAGGAGCTGACCTACGAAAGCCGCTATTCGAACTCGTATAGCGACAGCCTGCCCGATTTTGTCGTGTTGGCGCAGGCTTATGGCTGGAAGGGCATCCGCATCGACAGCGAGGCCGAGCTGGACGCCGGGATTCAGGCGATGATTGACCACGACGGGCCGGTCATCGTCGATTGCCGCGTGGCCAAGGAAGCCAACTGCTTCCCGATGATCCCATCAGGCGCGGCGCATACCGACATGATCCTGTTCGGCGACAGTGTGGCCGGCACGATGGATGATGAAGCCAAGGCGCTGGTGTAAGGGGGCGTGACGGTTGTGAGAAAAATGCCCATGCAAAAGATCGGCCTTGCCGTGGTTCTCGCCGCGCTGACGCCCACCGGCGCGAGCGCGCAGACGCATCAGCCGGCGGCGGCGGCGCCATCCGCCAGCGATGCCACGACGCATGACTTCGGCTGCGTCGTGATGGCGATGGATGCAGGCAACGCCATACAGACAGCCCCGGCGACCGACGGGCACGATCAGGATCGCATGCAGACGGTCACGCGCCGGATCAACTATTACATCGGGAAGATTATTGCCCGCGACAGTGGCTTCGATTTCACGGCGGCTTTCAAACGCTACGACGCGGTGGATCGCCCGAGATTCAGCCAGGATCATCAGGCCCTGCGCGATTTCTTCGACGCATGCGTGGCCGAACAGTCGCAAAGTTGGTCGGCATTTGCGGGCGGCGTAACGAAGGCAGCACAGAAATGATGAAGATCACCCAAGCCGCCTCCGAGCGGCACGTTCTGACCATTACCGTCGACAACGAGGCGGGAATTCTGGCCAAGATCGCCGGGCTGTTTACCGCGCGCGGCTATAATATCGACAGCCTGACCGTGGCGGACATCTCCGAGAACCACGCGGTCAGCCGCATCACCATCGTCACCCACGGGCCGCCCGCGGTGATCGACCAGATCCGCGCCCAGCTGGAGCGCCTCGTGCCGGTACACAAGGTGACCGACCTGACCGAGCAGGGCCCCTATGTGGAGCGCGAGCTGGCCCTCATCAAGGTGGCTGGCAAGGGTGAAAACCGTGTGGAAGCCCTGCGCATCGCCGACCTGTTCCGCGCCAAGGTGGTCGACACCACCACCGCCAGCTTTGTCTTCGAGCTGACCGGCACGCCCGACAAAATCGACAGTTTCATCACGCTGATGCGCGAGCTGGGGCTGGTCGAAGTGGGGCGCACCGGCATCGTTGGCATGGTGCGCGGGGGCGCCGCGACCTGAAATTCGCCCAAATCAGTTGATTCAAGCGGGCAGCTGTTGCAGGGGGCCCGCAACATATTAGCGGCATTGCTAATCCAGATCCGTGCCTGATCGCACATGTGCCCCGCCTCTCAGGGCGGGCCATCAAGGGGAAAACCAGTGAAAGTCTATTACGACGCCGATTGCGACCTGAACCTCATCACCGGCAAAAAGATCGCCATCCTCGGCTATGGCAGCCAGGGCCACGCCCATGCGCAGAACCTGCGCGATTCCGGCGTGAAGGAAGTGGCCGTCGCGCTGCGCGCTGGTTCCGCCACCGCCAAGAAGGCGGAAGGCGCCGGTTTCAAGGTGCTGAGCAACAAGGAAGCGGCGCAGTGGGCCGACATTCTGATGATCCTCGCCCCCGACGAGCATCAGGCCGCCATCTATGCCGAGGACCTGCACGCCAATCTGAAGCCCGGCGCGGCGCTGGCCTTTGCCCATGGCCTCAACATCCACTTCGGCCTGATCGAGGCCCGCGCCGACATCGACGTGATCATGATCGCCCCCAAGGGCCCCGGCCACACCGTCCGCAGCGAATATCAGCGCGGCGGCGGCGTGCCCTGCCTCGTGGCCATCCATCAGGACACCACCGGCAATGCCCATGACGTGGCGCTGGCCTATGCCAGCGGCGTTGGCGGCGGCCGCAGCGGCATCATCGAGACCAACTTCCGCGAGGAATGCG
>CAIWFP010000253.1 GCA_903911985.1 uncultured Sphingomonadales bacterium | reverse complement strand
CGGGCTCACCATCGGCCTGCAGGATGGCCTGGGTGGCTATCACATGGGCATTACCGCCGAGAATTGCGCCACCCGCCACGGCATCACCCGCGAGGATCAGGATGCGCTGGCCGTCGTCAGCCACAGCCGCGCCGTCCGCGCGATCAACGAGGGGCGCTTCAAGGAGCAGATCCTGCCCATCGAGATCAAGACCCGCAAGGGCGTGACGGTGTTCGATACCGACGAGCACCCCCGTGCCGACACCAGCATGGAAACGTTGGCCGCGATGAAGCCCGCCTTCAAGAAGGATGGCTCGGTCACCGCCGCCAATGCCTCGGGCATCAACGATGGCGCCGCCGCCGTGGTGCTGGCCACCGGCACCGAGGTAACCAAGCGCGGGCTGAAGCCGCTGGCGAAGATTATCGCCTGGGGCCATGCCGGTGTGGAGCCGGAATATATGGGCGAAGGGCCGATCAAGGCCGTGCCCATCGCCCTGAAGCGCGCCGGTCTCACGCTTGAGCAGATGGATGTGATCGAGGCCAACGAGGCCTTTGCCGCGCAGGCCGCCTCTGTCGCCAAGGCGCTGGGTTTCGATCCCGAGAAGGTGAACCCCAATGGCTCGGGCGTCGGCCTTGGCCACCCCGTCGGCGCCACCGGCTGCATCCTGACCTTGAAGGCCGCCTATGAGCTGCGTCGCAGTGGCGGGCGCTATGCGCTGATCACCATGTGCATCGGTGGCGGGCAGGGCATCGCCATGATTATCGAAAGGGTCTGATCGTGAATCCTGGCCAAATGAAACTGGGACGTTTCAACCACATCGGCGTTGCCGTTCCCGATCTCGACGCCACCATCGCCTTTTATCGCGATGTGATGGGCGCGACGGATATTACCGAGCCCTTCGTGCTGGAAAGCCAGCAGGTGCGGGTGTGTTTTGTGAACACACCGGGCGAGAACGGTACATCGGGCACACAGGTCGAGCTGCTGGAGCCGACCTCGCCGGATTCGGCGGTGGGCAAGTGGCTGGAGAAGAACCCGCTGGGCGGCCAGCATCACATCTGCTTCGAAGTGCCCGATATCCATGCCGCCAAGGCCTGGTTCGAGTCGCAGGGCAAGCGGGTGCTGGGCGAGCCCCGGATCGGCGCGCATGGAACGCTGATCTTCTTCGTGCACCCCCGGGACATGAACGGCATGCTGACCGAGATCATGGAAACGCCCAAAGCCGGGCATCATTGAGCGCGGGACGGAGTTTTCATGGCCTATAACCGCATCCTGCTGGACATCACCGACGGCGTCGCGACGCTGACGCTCAACCATCCCGAGACCCGCAACGCGCTGGCATGGGTGCTGGCGGAGGAGATGAGCGATGCGCTCGACCGCCTTGAGGGCGCGCGGGTGCTGGTGATTACCGGCGCGGGCAAGGCCTTCTGCTCCGGCGGCGATCTCGGCTCGGAAGTGGCCGAAGGGCTCGATTTCGGGCGGATGATGTATAACGGCATCGAGCATTCGGTGAACCCGATGCTGATGAAGCTGAAGGAACTGTCGATTCCGGTGATCGCCTCGGTAAACGGGGCGGCGGCGGGCGCGGGCACGCCGCTGGCCCTGATGGCCGATTTCGTCATCGCCGCCGAAAGCGCCTTTTTCTACATGGCCTTTCCCAATGTGGGCCTGGTGCCCGATTGCGGCAGCAGCTTCATTCTGCCCCGCCTTATCGGCACGGCGCGCGCCATGCGGATGATGATGCTGGCCGAGCGCATTTCCGCTGCGCAGGCGCTGGAATGGGGCATGATCTACAAGGCCGTGCCCGACGAGAGTCTGAAGGCGGAAACCGCGGCGCTGGCGGCAAGGCTGGCCAAGGGGCCGACGGTGTCTTACGGCATCATCCGCAGGAATGTGCAGGCCGCGCTGGAAGGCGATTTTGGCAGCACCCTGCACGACGAGGCCGTTGGCCAGCGGATTGCGGGCAACAGCAAGGATTGCGCCGAGGCGGTCTCGGCATTTCTGGAAAAGCGCGAAGCGGTGTTCCGGGGCGAATGACGCGCCGGGCACCTGTGGCAGATTGACTAATTCAAGGGTGGCAAAATGAGCGAAAAACCGACGATCGAGCAGTGGCAGGCCGCCGCTTCCAAGGAAGTTAAGGGTAAGGATCTTACCTGGAACACCCCCGAGGGCATCGCCGTCAAGCCGCTCTACACCGAGGCGGATGTGACCGCCGAGCCCGGCCTGCCGGGCTATGCGCCCTTCACGCGCGGCGTGCGCGCCAGCATGTATGCCGGTCGCCCGTGGACGATCCGTCAATATGCCGGTTTCTCGACCGCCGAGGAATCGAACGCCTTCTATCGCCGCAATCTGGCGGCGGGGCAAAAGGGCCTGTCGGTGGCTTCCGACCTTGCCACCCATCGCGGCTATGACTCGGACCATCCGCGCGTTGTGGGCGATGTCGGCAAGGCGGGCGTCGCGATTGACAGCGTCGAGGACATGAAGATCCTGTACGACGGCAGTCCGCTCGACCAGATGTCGGTGTCGATGACCATGAACGGCGCGGTCATTCCCATCCTCGCCTTCTTCATCGTCGCCGGTGAAGAGCAGGGTGTGGACCGCAAGCTGCTGGACGGGACCATTCAGAATGACATTCTGAAGGAGTTCATGGTCCGCAACACCTATATCTATCCGCCCGAGCCCTCGATGCGGATCATCAGCGATATCTTCGGTTACACCAGCCGCGAGATGCCCAAGTTCAACTCCATCTCGATTTCCGGTTATCACATGCAGGAAGCTGGCGCGACGCAGGTGCAGGAGCTGGCCTTCACCATCGCCGACGGGCAGGAATATGTGAAATACGGCGTGGCCAGCGGCCTGGATATCGACAAGTTTGCCGGACGCCTGTCGTTCTTCTTCGCCATCGGCATGAACTTCTTCATGGAAGTGGCCAAGCTGCGCGCCGCGCGGCTGCTCTGGGCTGAGCTGATGCAGCAATTCGGGCCGAAGAAATCCGACAGCTTGGCGCTGCGTACCCATTGCCAGACCTCGGGCGTCAGCCTGACCGAGCAGGACCCCTATAACAATGTCGTGCGCACCACGATCGAGGCGATGGCGGCGGTGCTGGGCGGAACCCAGTCGCTGCATACCAACTCTCGCGATGTAGCACTGGCCCTGCCCACCGAAGCGTCCGTGCGCATAGCACTGCGCACCCAGCAGGTGATCGCCTACGAATCATGCATTGCCGACAGTATTGATCCATTGGCCGG
>CAIWFP010000252.1 GCA_903911985.1 uncultured Sphingomonadales bacterium | reverse complement strand
CCGGGCGCGGCCCCTGGCTGGACGCCGAAATGGAAAAACTGGCTGATCCCGCCAACTATCGCAACGATCCCAGCATCGCCTGGCAGAAAATCAAGGCCGCCGGGCGCAATCCGGTGGTTTTGGGCCGGCTGAAGGCGCTGGCCGCATGGCGCGAGGCCGAGGCGCAGGGCAAGAACATCCCGCGCGGCCGCATCGCCCGCGACGAAACGCTGGCCGATATCGCCAGCCATCCGCCCAAGTCCCAGGCCGATCTCGCCAAGGTGCGTGGGCTCTCGGCAGGCTGGAAGGACAACGATATCGGCCGCCGCCTGATGGCGACGCTCGAATCCGCCGTCCCCCTGCCCGACAGCGAATTGCCCGCCAAGGCCCCGCGCGGGGCGCCACTGGGCAAGGAAGGCGCGCTGGTCGCCGATCTGCTCAAGCTGCTGCTGAAGATCCGCGCCCGCGAGATCGACGCCGCCTCGCGCCTGCTGGCCCGGTCGGATGATCTGGAGCTGCTGGCCGCCGGCGTCCGCAAGAATCTGCCGATCCTCGAAGGCTGGCGCTACGGCGTCTTCGGCAAGGACGCGCTGGATCTGGTGGAGGGCAAGCTGGCCTTCGCGGTGGTGAAGGGCCGCCTGCGCATGACCCATGTCGACGACATCCACGATGAAATGCGCGAGCAGGACTCTGCGCAGGACGGGGCGCGCGAGTCGGGCCACGAGCCGGATGACGACGACGACATGCCCCACTTCGCCGACTCGGAGTTCGACGCGGAAAATCCTGACGGAGAGGCATGAGCGTCTATCACCCCACCCTCAAGCAGCTGCAATATCTCGTCGCGCTGCACGAACTCGGGCATTTTGGCCGCGCGGCAGAAGCCTGCTTCGTCTCGCAATCCACCCTTTCCACTGGCCTTCGCGATCTGGAAAGCCTGCTTGGCGTGTCGCTGGTGGAGCGCACCAAGCGCAGTCTTCGCTTCACCGCGCTTGGCGAGGCGGTGGTCTTGCGGGCGCACCGCATTCTGCGCGAGGCGGAGGAGCTGTCGGAGATGGTTCAATCCGCCGGGCAGCCACTCTCCGGCGAGTTGAGGATGAGCGTGATCCCGACCATCGCCCCCTTCCTGCTGCCGCGCATGCTGCCCCGCCTGCGCCGCGAACGCCCCGCGCTGAAATTGTTCCTGCGCGAGGAGCCGAGCGCGGCGGCGATGGAGTCGCTGCATCACGGGCGGGCCGATTGCGTGCTGCTGGCCCTGCCCTATCCCACCGGCGAGGTGGAGAAGGAGACAATCGAGCTGGACGCGCTGTTCGTCGCCTTCCCGCGCGATGACGTCCGCGACCTGCCCGCCGAGATTGTCCCCAGCCTGATCGATGCCAACCGTCTGCTGCTGCTGGAGGATGGCCACTGCCTGAAAGACCACGCGCTGGCTGCCTGCAACCGGCCCGAGTTGCGGGCCAGTGCCGCGATGATCGGCACCTCGCTCCACACGCTGGTGCAGATGGTGGACAACGGCCTTGGCGTGACCATGCTGCCCGAGATGGCGCTGGATGCGGGCATCCTCAACGGCACCAATGTGGTCGCCCGCCCCCTTTCCTCCGCCACCGCAAACCGCGAAATCGCGCTGGTGTGGCGCAAGAACAGCCCCCGCACAGAGGAATTCCGGATGTTGGCGGAGGAATTGCGGGCGGGATAGAAATTAAGGCCAGAGAGAGATTAAGAGAGGCCATAGTGACAAAGCAAACCCCCATCCGAACCGCTCTGCGCTGGCTGCTGGCGGCGCTCTATCTGGTGGTCGGCGTGACTCATCTCGCCCACCCGGCACTGTTCGTTAAAATCACCCCGGCGTGGGTGCCCGATGCGCCGCTGGTCATTGAACTGACGGGCCTGTGCGAAGTGGCCGGCGCCGTGGCATTGGCGCTTATTCCCGGGTTAAGGCAAGCGGCGGGCTGGGCCTTTGCCGCCTATGCTGTCTGCGTCTATCCGGCCAATATCAACCACATGATGCTGGATCTGGCCCGGCCGGACCACGGCTTTGGCCTCGCCTATCACATTCCACGTCTGGCTCTGCAGCCGGTGCTGGTGTGGCTGGCGCTGTGGACATCGGGCGTTACCAACTGGCCGTGGCGGGGCGCAAAATAGCGCCGTACCGCCAAGGCCTGCCCCCCCTCAATCCATATGCTTCAAACCCACCCGCAAATAATCCCAACCGGTGATCAGCGTCAGCAGCGCGGCGATCCACAGGGTGATGATCCCCAGCCGCTCTGGCGTGGCCCAGCCGGCGGTGAAAGGCACCGCCCAGCCGGGCAGGGCCGGCACCAGTATCAGCGTGCCCAGCGCCAGCATCTGAAAAGTGGTTTTCCATTTGGCCAGCGTCGATACCGGCACCGAAACCTGCACCCCGGCCAAAAACTCGCGCAGGCCCGAAACGGCGATCTCGCGCACCAGAATGATAAGAGCCGCCACCAGATGGACCCCGGCGATAACCCCCTTGCCGGTGAGCACGAGAATCACCGCCGCCACCATGATCTTGTCGGCAATGGGATCGAGAAAAATGCCCAGCTTGCTCACAGCCCCCTGCGCGCGGGCGACATAGCCGTCGAAATAATCGGTGATGCCCATCAGGCAATAAACGCCAAAAGCCAGCATATAGCCTGTCTGCCATTGCGGCCACCACAGCAACCATGCCAGCAAGGGCACCGCCACGATGCGCGAAAGGGTGAGCAGGTTGGGCAAGGTCAGCATGCCCAACCCATAGCCGGGTTATGCCCCGCGCGAAAGCCACCGCATCGCGCCCCCGGCTGGCGCCCGCGCCCGCCCGCGATCACGGCAAAACCAATTGACTCATGGTCAATCAGCATTGCCGCCGCCGACAATGCCCCCTAGGAGAGCCGCCGAAGACGAGGGGATACCCAGCAGGTCATGACCACATCGACGAATTTGATCGCGACGCGCCGCTTTCTGCCGCTGTTTCTCACGCAGATGCTGGGGGCCTTCAACGACAATCTGTTCAAGAATTCCGTGCTGCTGTTTGTCGTTTACAACATCTATAATTCCGAAGCCGCCGAGGCGCGGTTCAGCGCCATTTCCTCCGGCGTGTTCATCATTCCCTTCTTCGTGCTGTCCTCGCTCTCGGGCCAACTGGCCGATATGCGCGACAAGGCGAAGATCATCCGCATCGTAAAGGCCTGCGAAATCGCCATCATGCTGGTGGGCGCCGCCGGGCTGCTGCTGGCGTGGCGGCACATCGCGGTGCATTCGCTGGCCATGCCGCTGATGCTGCTGGCGCTGTTTGCCATGGGGG
>CAIWFP010000251.1 GCA_903911985.1 uncultured Sphingomonadales bacterium | reverse complement strand
TGAACCCTGCCGGTCAGGGTGGGGCCTATGGTGCGGGTGTGCCGCAGGGCGGGGCCGGCCAGCCGACGTTTGGTGAGCCGACGTTTGGCCAGGCGCCGATGGGCGCGCCTTCGGCCCCCGCCAGCTGGCAGGGTCAGCCGGGTCAGGCGCCCTATGGCGCGCAGCCGGTCGCTTCCTCGAGTTATGGTGGCCCGAGTTATGGCGGTCAGGGCTATGGTGCCCCGAACCAGGGCCCCGGCGCCGCGCAGCCGGCATCGCCCTATCCTCCGCAGGCGCCCTTTCCCCCGCAGGCCTATGCCGGTCGGGAGGGCAATCCCTATGCCCAGAATCCTCAGGGCCAGAATCCTCAGGGCCAGAATCCTCAGGGCCAGAATCCTCAGGCCCAGAGTCTTCATGGCCAGCCGCCGCTGGGCGCGGCGGGCGTGAATCCCGCTCAGCCACCCTTTGGGCGGCCGGGGCCGGCCGGGTATGGGCAATTGCCGCAACCCCAGATGGCGCCGGGACAAGTGGCGCCGGGCCAGATGGCTGGTGGGGCCGGAATGGCGCGGGGGCCGTCCTTCGCGCCGCCGGGTGCCGATAGCGCCGGCATGATCGCGACCCCCGGTTTCCCCGGGCTTGGCGATCGTGGGCCGGTTAATCCGGGCGCGATGTATTCCGCCGGGGCCAATCCGGCGCAGGCTGGGGCGCAGGCCTATCCCGGCGCGGCCGGGCCGCAGGGCTATGGTGCCGGGCCGCAGGGCTTTGCTCCGGCGCCGCGCGAGAACCAGCCGCCGCGCGGTGCCAACCAGCCGCGCAGCTATTACCCCATCGATCGCCGCCGTCTGGCCGAGCAGGGCATGCTGGGCACCGAAGCCGCCTCTCCGGGGCAGGTGGAGGAGTTCCGCATCGTCAAGCGCCAGATCATCGAGCAGGCCGACGACATGCGTCGGCGTGGCGGTGGTGGCGCGGCGCAACGCGTGTTGATCTGTTCCGCCCATCCCGGCGAGGGCAAGACATTTTGCGCGGTCAATCTGGCCATGTCGATCTCCGCCGAAAAGGAGAGCGAGGTTCTGCTGGTCGATTTCGACATCGCCCGCGCCTCGGTGCTGGATCTGCTGGGCCTGCCACCCGGGCCCGGCCTTATGGAAGCCATCGTCGACCCCGCGGTGGATGTGCGCAAGCTGGTGATGGCGACCGATATTCCCGGCCTCTCGGTGTTGCCGGGCGGGCGGCCGACCAATTCGGACACGTAATATCTTGCCTCGTCACGCGCCGCGCAGGTGCTCGACATGCTGACCGACGAGGCGCCGCAGCGGATCGTGTTGTTCGATTCACCCCCGGCGCTGACCTCCTCGATCTCGGCCGAGCTGGCCAAGCTGATGGGGCAGGTGGTGATGGTGGTGCTGGCCGATAGTACGCCGTCTGGCGCCGTGCAGGATGCCGCCTCGTTGCTGGCGGGCTGTCCCAATGTGCAGCTTTTGCTCAATTCGGTGCAGTTCAGCCCCAACGGGCGGCGCTTCGGCTCCTATCACGGCTATCGGGGTTAAGGCTGTCCGTCGTCGCAACATTTGGCGCAAAGCGAGTGGCGTTATAACTGAGAGCGGGGCTCGTCTGGGGTTGGCTTTTAGGCGGCGAGCTTGCGGTGTTGCAAGCGCCGATGTTCGATGG
>CAIWFP010000250.1 GCA_903911985.1 uncultured Sphingomonadales bacterium | reverse complement strand
CCGACGCGGTGGTGGTGGCGCCGGGGACATCGATCAACGGCCTGCGCCCGGCGCAAACCCCCAAAATCGCCGCCAGCGCCACGATCAGCTGGCACCCCCGCGCGGGCTGGCTGGTCTCGGCCACGCTGCGCCATGTCGGCGCGCAATATGAGGACGATCTCGCCACCTCCGACCTGCCGGCGGCGACCACGCTGGATGGCTTTGCGCAAATGCCGCTGGGCGGGCGATTCACACTGGTGTTGCGCGGCGAAAACCTCGCCAACGCCAAGGTCGAAACCCGCAATCAGGCCGGCTCCATCGATCTCGGCACGCCGCGCACGGTCTGGGCCGGGGTGCGGATGAGGCTTCCCTAGCCACGCCGCGCTATTCAGCCATATTTTGACGCGAATGCTTTGGCGAAGTCGAAATAGTTCCTGTTCCAGGCGAATTCGCAAACGCCGACACCGGGCTTGCCGTCAAAATCCAGCGTCGCGCAGCCGGTGTTGATGCAGCTCTGGGTGTCGTGCGAGGATGTCAGCAGGCCAAACATGGTGAAGCCAATGCGGGACTTGCGGCCGCTGGTGTCCGTCACGGTGACATCGAAGGTCTTCTGCAACATGGCGTCGTCATAGACGAAATCATAGTCGACCCGGTCGATGTGGCGCATTTCGCCGTCCTTGAACAGAAAGCCACGCAGCTCCGTCCGGCCGAAAGCCTGCATCTCGAAGAAGTGCATCGAGCTGTCGCCGGTGGTGGCGTGGATCCACTTGTAATGCTGGTTGAGCCCCCAGACGCGCGGACCCCAGCTATGGTCACGCACGAGAAAGCCCTCGTGGCGCAGCTTGCGGCCATCAAGCTCGAGTTCGGCGATCACCCGGCCATGCTGTTCGGTGCGATCGTCGCCAAAATAGGGCGGATTGCCCCTTGGGTGCGAGCTGAAGGCGTAGGCCGGGTGCGTAGCCGTGTAGGCGCCCTTGAACCGGATCCGCTCGCCATTCCAGGCGATATCGACCCGTTTGAGTGGCTCGACAACCGCCATGTGCAGCGGCCCGTGGCGCCAGTCATCGAAGTTCATGTCGTCGGCGACCGGGCTTTCGACGACCTCGACAATCTGTTCCGGGAAATCGGGGCTGAAGAAACAGGCAGTCGATTTGGCGATGCCGGTGCCCAGCATGGTGGGATAGATGAAACCGGCAATATTGTGTTCCGGCATCAGCAGGATGTGCGCCAGCGACTCCCGCCCTTCGAGCGTCAGCTTGTGGCGATAGGCATGCTCGGGAGAGACCGTGCCCGGGGGCGGGGGCGTTTCAGGCATTGGTTGGGGTCCTTCTCGTTGCGCCCCTTGGCCGGGGCATGACCGCCGCCACCTCTCGCCGCGCCGCTGGCGCGGTAACCGGCGAGCGACCGGTCCCTTTCGATATGCTGCGACTGGATCGGGCGGACACAGGCCAGATCCCGCCCGGGTGCGCCGATCACCGCGCATTCCCAATCGAGAACGCCGGTGATCGTGGCACCACCGACGGCTAGGCCACGGCTTTGCCCAGCTGCAGGGCGATCGAGGGCACGGCGTCCGGCGCGTTTTCAAAGCCCATCGACAAAACCCACGCCCTTTCGCGCGCGAGCTGGACACGGGCATATTCGTTCATCCTGTGGCGGATATCGGCGGCAAGAGTGGCGTCGCCGCGGGCGTAGCCATCCTCCACCAGATCAACGATCACCTGGCGCAGCTGGCGGGTGATCGCCACAATCCTGTCGGGATCCGCGACCCCATTGCCGGAAATTTGGCCGACCTCTGCCAGAAGCTCGGCATGATCAGCTGATTTCCCCAGCAAGCCGGCAAGCCCCCGCGCCATTTCGGCATGGCGCGCCAGTTCGTCGAGATCAAAGGCGAAGAGCAGATGCCGTTGGCTGGCCAGAATGTCGAGAAAGCCAATCGCCAGCTTGAGCTGTTCCTGCGCCACCTGATGCGTCTCGTCCAGCGCCGGAAGGATCACATCCTTCAGGGTCTTGGAGATCGCCGGCAGCAGAAATTCGGGGCGGAGTTCCATCCTATCCAATCCTTTCCAGAATTTCGCGTGCTTCTTCGAGATTGCGATAGGCAAAGGCCGAGAGCCAGACGACGGTGAGATCCTGATGGGTCTTGCCGCCCATCGCCGCGCGAATGCAGGTGCCCAGAATAATCACGGCGGCGCGATAGCAGAAGAACACGCGGTAATATTCGACCTTGCGGCGATCATCCGGCAGCCCGCTCTCCTTCTCGTATTCCTCGAGCAGGCGGTTGATTGGCATCAGCCCATGCGAGAGCAGCTCGGTGCCTGCCTCGTTCATGTGGCCCATATTGTCGACCGCGAAGAAGCCCAGTTCCTGATGCCGGTCGCCCAGATGCGCCAGTTCCCAGTCGAGCCAGCTGGTGATTTGCCCGCTGCCCTCGTCGAACAGAAAATTGCCCGAGCGGAAATCATTGTGGGTCAGCGAGACGCGGTCGATCGGCGGCATGTTGTGACGCAGCCAATGCGCCAGCTCCGAGACGAAGGGCACCGCCTCGTTGCAATCCTCCTCCCAGACGCGCGCCCAGTGGTTGAGGTTCCATTCCACCGCCTGGGTTCCCGGCTCGGGCAGGTCAAAGGATTGCAGATCGGCCGCCTGCCAGTCCCACTTGTGCATGATAGCCATGTCGCGGATCACTTGGGCGCCCAGCGGTTCGCGAAATTTGGGACCAAAATTGATGCCGATGCCCGTCACCGAACTGGTGATGCCGCTCGGCTTGGTGACGCCGTTGACAAAACCGCAGACCAGCGCGGGATATTGCAGATAGGTGCCATCGGGATCGACCCAATAGACATCCGGCACGGCAAGCACGCCGTTCATTTTCCGCAGGATCTCGAATTCGCGGGCACGGCTGGTTTCGACCGCCGATTCAGGCGGCTCCATCCGCAAAACCAGCCGCTCGCGGGTCTTGCCCAGCCCGGGCTTGTCCCATTCCAGCCAGAAGGCGATCTGGAGCTTCGATGCACCCCCGGCCAGCCACTTGGCATCGGAGACGACAAAGTCGCCGCCGATCTCGTGGCGCAGCAAGGCCTCCAGCCCGCCAACGATGTCGCTGACCGCCAGCGGCGTATAGCCCGGACCCGCCCTGCGCCGCTGCTTGGAGCTCAGCACATGATCCCACTCGCGTTCGGTGGGAAAGCGGCGGCGCAATTGGTCGACCCACGCCGGATCGGGCCGGGCCTTGTCGAAAATGGGGCCGTTCGTTGGCATGTCCATCTCATCCCTATATTTTTGGCCAATTATTTTTGGCCCTTTGGCTATCGCGCCCGTTTATGCGGCTTCGCCGTTGCCGGCCCAGGGAAAGCGGAAGCCGCATTCGCCAAGACCATAGCCCTTGGTGCCATCGGCCAGGGTATATTCGATCATATGTTCGGTGACGACGAAGGTGTCGAAGGGGAACATCCAGCGGAACAGGGGCTTGCCGGTAAAATCATGCACATTTCCGGCAAGGTCGGTTACCTTCCAGTGCATGGATTTGAGCGTCATCTCATCCGCTTCAAAGCTGTTGCGATCCTCGATTTCGCTGACGCCGATCCATTTGCCATTCTGGCCCACCATCTTCATCCACGCGTCGTCGCCGGTGCTGGTGATGCCGTGGACGGCGCAAATCGCCAGGCCATTGTCGAAGATCGGCCAGGCGAGCCGATAGTGGCGCATGTGGTCCCAATTGCGCGGGCCAACGGCCAGATCGCGGAAGCCCTTGCCGTCGATGGCGATGACTTCGCCGGTGCCAAGGGTGATCTTGCCGGTGACGCGGCAGGTTCCTTCGGGATGGACATGCGCCATCTCCTTGGCGAAGCCGTCCTCGCCGTCGTCAGAGCTCAGGCTGATCGAATCCGTCATCGGCAGGATGGCCGCGAAATCGAGATCGACCTTGAAATTCCGTTCGTCGAAATGGAGCGTGGCCGCTTCCATGTGTTTGGTTGATTTGAGGGTCACGCCGCCCAGGGTGATCCCGTCCTTCAGCCGCTTGTCGGTGTAGGGCAGGTTCATGTTGAGGCGGGTGAACAGCGGCTTGCCGTGCCGGAAGAACACGAACCACATGTTCGCCTCCTTGCGGTTTTCCAGAATGCCAAAGCGGATGAAGCCGCCGGTTTCGGCCACCGGCTCGTAGAAGTTGAAATAGATGCTCTGGTTCCAGTCGGGATGGTCGCTGGCAGGGCAATAGCCTTCAGGGTCGAGTTTCGAGGCCGACATCCGTAACTCCCAAGTCATCATTTATGAAAAGGGCGGCCTCATCTTACTGACAAGGCCGCCCCAATTCTATTCTATTTTATTGCATTACTTACTTGAACTTGAAGCCGAACGTCACGCCATAAGTGGCGGGCATTGCGGCCAGACGCGCTGCCGAGTCATTGGCGGGCACGACGTTGGTCCAATAGTACTTGTTGGTGATGTTCTTGCCCCACAGCTCAACGCGCCAGCCAGCTGCCGCCTCATAGCCGAGACGCGCATCCAGCGTGGTATAGGCATTGTTGACGTAAGGCAGGGTCACGCCCGGCGCGATGGCCGGGGCGAAACCGGCACCCGCCGTCGGGCTGGCCGCGAGAATGGTGGCAGGCGTCATGCCATGCGCACCAAACACCGCATCCGAATCCGACTGGAAGTGCGCGGTCAGGCCAATGAACGGCACGCCGCCGTTGGCGAGATGCGTGCGATAGTCGATGTTGATCTGACCCGACCACTGCGGCGTGAACGGCAGCGGATCGCCGGCGAAGTTGACGCCCTGGTTGGCCAGCACGTCGATGCCGGTGTAGCTCAGCACCTTCGAGTTCAGATAGGTAACCGACCCACCAATGGTCAGACCCTCTGCCACACGGGCGGTAACATCGGCCTCAAGACCCCAGATGCGCGACTTAGGCACGTTAACCAGCGCGTCAAGGTCACCGAAGATCGGATCGAACAGCTTGCCGCGAACCTGCTTGTTCCGATAATCGTAGTAGAAGGCGGCGGCGTTCATCTGCACCTTGCGGTCGAACAGCGCGGCCTTAACGCCGGTTTCATAGGCGGTCACCGATTCCTGCGTCACTGGCAGCAGGCCATCGTAAATTGCCGCGGCGAGGCTCGGGAAGCTGCCTGCCTTATAGCCCTTCGAAACGTTGACATAGACCAGTGTGTGCGGATCGATCTGATAGTCCAGACCAAACTTCCACGAAACATTGTGCTCGTGGAGCGTGGCGATGAACGGATGGCCCGGCTCCGCGCCGGAGGCGATCAGCGGCGGATTGCCGGGCACAT
>CAIWFP010000249.1 GCA_903911985.1 uncultured Sphingomonadales bacterium | reverse complement strand
TCCGCGCCCTTTCCTCGTGATAGAATCCGCCCAGACCCGTTAACCCTGCCCCGCTCCGGCCCCCACTCGGGCCCCCACTCCGGCAAAGCCCTTCAGGAATTCGCATCATGTCCCCATCCGAAAAATCGCGCAGCGCAGCCCCCACCCCCGGCAAGGCCCGCCTCGCGGTGGCCACGCTCGCCGCCCTTTCGCTCACCACGGCTGGCTGCGTCACCGATCCCAACACCGGGCACCGCCATGTCTCCCGCGCGGCGATCGGCGTGGGCGTGGGCGTGGTCGGCGGCATCCTGCTGGGCGGGGTTCTGGGCGGCGCGGGTGGGCGCATTATTGGCGCGGGCATTGGCGGCGTGGTCGGCGGCTCCATCGGCTACACGATGGACAAGCAATACAAGGAGCTGAGGGAAAAGACCGAGGGCACCGGCATCGCCATTGCCAAGGTGGACGACAACAAGGCCATCCTTGTCAGCCTGCCGGACGGTGTCACCTTCGATATCGATTCCTATATGCTCCGCCCCGAATTCCAGAGCACCCTGAGCAAGATCGCGGAAAGCCTGCGCGCCTATCCCAACAGTCTGGTGGATGTGTATGGCCACACCGATTCCACCGGCACCCCCATGCATAATCAAACCCTGTCGGAATACCGCGCGCGCGCCGTGGCGGATTTTCTGAGCATTCAGGGCGTCTCCCCGGCCCGCATCCGCGCGCAGGGCTTTGCCGCCACCTATCCGGTCGCCGACAACGCCACCCTCGAAGGCCGCGCCCGCAACCGCCGCGTGGAAATCAAGATCGTGCCGGTAAGCGACGAACAGGTCCGCGCGGCCAGAGCGGCCTCGGGGCAATAGGCGGGCAGGGTTCTATCCAATCGCGCGAAACCTTAGCGAGCGACCCGGATCAGCTTGCCCTTGCCATGCCTGCGTGCGGCATGTCTGCGCAAACTGTGCCGCGCGCCTGCCCGGTGGGCGGCATATTCGGTAACCGTCACCGTGCGACAGGCACAACCCGCGCGGCGCGACAGCAGCAGATTAACCGGAACCGCATAGCCATAATCCGGGTAGATCAGGCCCAAATGCCGATAATAGCGCAGCCAGCTGCCACAGCTGTCCCTCTGCATGCCGCCATTTGCAAAGCCACCGTCATGCAACCTGCCCCGGCATTCCCCCACCCACACGGCAGTCCAGTCCTCGCCATCCCTCGCCACTCGCGGGTGGATAACGAGGAAGGCCGTGCCCTGAAGGTGCTCGAATTCCGCCGCCCCCACCGCGCGACCATCCGGGGTCAGCAGATCGCCGGGCCAGTTGCCGGTCCAGGCGTGGCCATCGGGGCTTACCCATGTGCCCTGCCACGGCGCGGCAAAGCGGCCGGAAAGCACCCCGGGGCTGGTAACGCCCTCTCCGCTGCGAGGGGCGTCCTGCGCCATGGCTGCCGGGGATAGTATCAACCCCAAAACGACCCACAGCCCCAAGAACAGGCCCAAGAACAGGTTACGCAGGCCACAATCACGGCGGCCGGAAACACGGGGAGCACGATAAGGCGATGGCATGGGCGCACCTCGTCAAAGGATGAACCCCGCCATTGTGCCACGCCCGGCGACACATTGATATCGTCTTGCGCCGATCCTTGCCGCCCGGCCCTTGAACGACTATCGAACAGCCATGAGAGAGAAGCTGCGCAATTGCCTCGTCGTCCTCGGCATGGTCGCCGCCATTGGTGGTGGCAGTGTCGTCTATGAATTCCACACCCATGCGGACCCGCTGCCCATAGAGCAGTTCGAGGGCGCAAGGCCCAAGCTGGCCGATCCCGCGCCCGAGACCATTCCCGGCCTGGCCCTGCTGAAAACGGTGGGCTGGGCGGCAAACGAGGCGCCAACCCCGGCCAAGGGCCTCGCCGTCACCCGCTTTGCCACTGGCCTTGCCCATCCGCGCACCCTGCTTACCCTGCCCAATGGCGATGTGCTGGTGGCGGAAAGCGAGGCGCCACACGATACCGGCCCGGGCGGCATCACCGGCTTCTTCCAGCATGTGTTCATGGCGCTGGTCGGCGCCGGCAACCCCTCGCCCGACAGGCTGCTACTGCTGCGCGATACCAAGGCATCCGGTCAGGCCGACCAGCGTTTCACCCTGCGCCATGATGGCCTGTCCTCACCCTCCGGCATGGCCTTCCTCGCCGACAGCACAGGCACGGGCGGCACGCTCTACATCGCCAACCACAACGCCGTCCTCGCCTTCCCCTACCATCTCGGCGACACCACCCTGACCGCCGCGCCCACCAAGATCGCGGACCTGCCGGGCGGCGGCAACCACTGGATGCGCAACCTCATTCTGCGCCCGGATGGCAAGAAGCTCTATGTCGCCATCGGTTCCGCCAGCAACATTGGCGAGCGGGGCATGGACAGGGAAAAGCGCCGCGCCGCCATCTATGAAATCGACCTCGCCAGCGGCAGCCAGCGCCAATATGCCGCCGGGCTGCGCAACCCCAACGGCCTCGGCTGGAACCCCTCCACCGGCGAATTGTGGACCGTGGTGAACGAGCGCGATCAGCTGGGCCCCAACGGTCCGCCGGATTACCTGACCAACGTGCCCGTGGGCGCGCATTACGGCTGGCCCTGGGTCTATTGGAAGGATGTGATCGACGACCGCGTCGACGCGACCATGCCGGATTATCTCACAGACTATACCCGCAAGCCCGAATATGCGCTGGGGCCGCACACCGCCGCTCTTGGCCTGCTCTTCGCCAATGGCGGTCAACGCATGGGGCCGGACTTCACCAACGGCGCCTTCATCGCCCGCCACGGCTCGTGGAACCGCAAGCTGCCCGCCGGTTACGATGTGGTCTTTGTCGCCTTCGACGATCACGGCAACCCCACCGGCATGCCGCGCCCCGTGCTCACCGGCTTCCTCACCGGCGCCAAAACCGGCGCCCAAACCGGCGGGAGCGCAACCCACGGCCGCCCGGTTTGGCTAAGCTGGGCCAAGGATGGCGCCCTGCTGGTCAGCGACGATACCGCGGGCATCATCTGGCGGGTCATCGCCCCCGGCGCCGCCCCCGCCCCCGCGCCCCATTCCGTGGCCACCGGCCATATGGCGCCCCAACACGAGCTGAAGGGCGATCCTGCCGAAAGGTTTTCCCAGGGGAATTGAGGAATTGGAGTGGGAAGGCGCGAGGGACTCATTTTATGCGCCGATTTACCGTGTAAATCGGTTGGGCCTAGCGCTCCCTTTACCTGTCATTGTGGCGCCAAGGGCTCGGCCTTGCGCGAATTCGCCGCGCCACCCCAAGACTAACCGCCTTTTATACCCCCCTCAAATCCCGGCCCCCCGCCCGCCCGGCTAGTTCCGTGATATAATGCCACGCCACCCGGCCAGAGCGAGCGCCCCGCCGCTTGGCCCATTCCAGCGCGTCGCCCTCGTCCCACACCAGCCCCATCGCCCCGGCATAGCCGCCGATAATCGCGAGATAGGCCTCCTGATCGCAATTGTGGAAGCCGATCGACAGGCCAAATCTGTCAGCCAGCGCCAGGCGGTCATCCACCGCGTCGCGCGGGTTGATGGGGTCGTCCTGCTCGGAAAGATGCCGCGAAACGATGGCCCGCCGGTTCGAGGTGACCGCAAGCCGCACATTGCGCGGCCGCGCCTCCACCCCGCCTTCCAGCCAGCTGCGCAGCGCCCGGGGACCCGAGCCATCATTCTCCTCAAAGCCGAGGTCATCGATAAACACCAGAAAGTGCCGCTCCACCCTGCCCAGCGCCGCGAACAGCCCGGCCAGCGTCGGCAATGCCTCGGGCGAGACCTGCACCAGCGCGATGCTGCCGGGTGCCTGCCCTTGCGCGGCGGCAACACTGGCGCGCAGCAGGGCGGATTTGCCCATCCCCCGCGAACCCCACAGCAGCATGTCATGCGCGGCGTGGCCCATGGCGAGGCGGTTGACATTGGCCACCACCAGCGCCTTCTGCGCATCGATCCCCCGCAACAACTCCAATGCCGGCGCCTCCAGCCGCTCCACGCCCCGCGCAAACCCTCCCGACACAGGCCCCGCGCTCCACACATAGGCCGGCGCGGACAGCCAGTCCGTGGCAACAGGGGCAGGCGGCACCAACCTCTCCAGCAATTGCGCGATGCGCTCCAACGTTCCGGTCAGCGCCGAGGGGTCTTCCATGCCAGTCAATCCTTTCGCCCCACCCATAGCCCAGCGGCCGCGATGGTAAACCCCGCGAGACACACCCGCGACCCTCGCCCCCCCTTGGCAACCGCCCCCGGGGAGGATAGCGCACAATGCCATGCCCCGCCCTTCCGCCCCCCGCCATGCCCACTGAGGCCCCGCCCCGAATCACTCCCGCCGACGCGGCAGGCGTGGCCGAGGCCGCGCTGGTGCTGAAGGACGGCGGCATCGTCGCCCTGCCCACCGAAACCGTCTATGGCCTCGCCGCAAGGGCCGACAGCGCCACGGCGGTTGCGGCCATCTATCGCGCCAAGGGCCGCCCGGACTTCAACCCGCTGATTGTCCATGTGCCCGATGCCGCCGCCGCCGCCCGGCTGGCCCATTTCGATGCGCGGGCGCGGATGCTGGCCGATCACTTCTGGCCCGGCCCGCTCACCCTGGTACTCCCCTTGCGCGATGATGCCCCGCTGGCCCCGGCGGTAACGGCAGGCCTGCCCAGCGTGGCGCTGCGCTGCCCGGCCCATCCGGTGATGCGCGAAGTGCTGCGCGCCACCGGCCTGCCGCTTGCCGCCCCTTCCGCCAACCGCAGCGGCGCGGTAAGCCCCACCACCGCGTCCCATGTCGCGGCCTCGCTGGCTGGCCGCGTCGGGCTGATTCTCGACGGCGGGCCTTGCGCGGCGGGCATCGAATCGACCATCGTCGCGGTCCGGGCCGATGGCGGCTGGCAGATCCTGCGCCCCGGCCCCATCACCGCCGCGCAGATTGCCGAAATCCTCGGCCCCAGCGACGAGGCGCCAGCCTCTGGCAATATCGAGGCCCCCGGCCAGATGGCCAGCCACTATGCCCCCGGCAAACCCCTGCGGTTGCAAGCGACAAGCGCCGCGCCAGACGAGTTCCTCATCGGCTTTGGCGCACAGGCCGGGGATTTCAACCTCTCGCCCTCAGGCGACCTCGCGGAGGCAGCCGCCAATCTCTACGCCGCCCTGCACGCGGGGGCCGCCGCCGCGCAGCCGCGAATCGCCGTGGTGATGCTCCCGCATACCGGGGTCGGGGAAGCCATCAACGATCGCCTGCGACGGGCGGCTGTTTAGGAAAAGTGGATTAAGGGGGTAGTCCTGGGGGTGGCGCTTAATGTGCCGATTTGCCGAGGCGAATCGGTTGGCACCCCAAACCCCCGGACCTGTCTTGCTCAGTGCAGGGCTCTCGTCGTATCGCTTTGGCGCGAAGCGGCTTTTATTGCCTGTGGCGCGGAGATGTTGGGCGGGAGGTGGCCTTTGGCCCAACCTCTCGCCGGAAGACGGCAGGGGGTGCAGGGGCGAGCCCCTGCGAAACCTTCCCCTTCGCTGAAACAAGACACCCCCCAAAACGAAAAAGGGGCAGACCGTCCGGCCCACCCCCCAATCTCTCAACGTAGCGCGACCCGATCAGGCGACCGGCGCGACGTCGTAATATTTCGGCGCATGCTCATTGAGGATCGCGAGGATCTTCTTGAGCGCGGCCAGCTCGTCGGTCTTTTCCATCGCGGCCAGCTCGCGGGCGAGGCGGCTGGAGGCAGCCTCGAAAATCTGGCGCTCGGAATAGGACTGCTCGGGCTGGTCGTCGGCGCGGAACAGATCGCGGGTCACCTCGGCGATGGAGACGAGGTCGCCGGAGTTGATCTTGGCTTCATATTCCTGCGCGCGGCGCGACCACATGGTGCGCTTCACGCGGGGCTTGCCCTTCAGCGTATCGAGCGCCTCGCGCAAGGTCTTGTCGGACGAGAGCTTGCGCATCCCGATGGCCTCGACCTTGTTGACCGGAACGCGCAGCGTCATCCGTTCTTTCTCGAAGCGCAGAACATAGAGTTCCAATTGCATGCCGGCGATTTCCTGCTCCTGCAGCTCAATCACCCGGCCAACCCCATGCTTGGGGTAAACGACGTAATCACCAACATCGAAGGCGTGAGCCTTGGCGTTCATTTATCGTCCTTTCACGCGGGCTGGGATGTGCGCCGGCGGCGCGACAGCTGGTCCGGTCGGGGTCAAAAAAGACGCCCCGGCCAACCCGGTGAGATGAAACATCCACCGCTTGCTGCAATCCTGCCCTTCATGGTGTTGCAAGCCCGGGAGAAACCGACAAGCCTGAGCCTCCGCGGGATGAGCGAATTATAACACCACTGTTACAAAATTACCAGAGGCGAGAATCGCGCCGCGATTCCCGCCCCGGAAAGGAGGTTTCAAGACGCCATTGGCGCCACAACTTCTGTTCAACCCGACTCGATTCCCACCCGGCCGATGGCTTGGCCGGGTCCGGTCGGGCGCAAGCGAAACTCAGTCGCCCTCGCCAGGCTTGTCCGAGAAGTATTTGTCGAACTTGCCGTCCACGCTCTTGAACTCGTCGGCGTCCGCCGGCGAATCCTTCTTGGTCGTCAGGTTCGGCCACTCGGCCGAGAACTTGGCGTTCAGCTCCAGCCACTGCTCCAGACTGCCCTCGGTGTCGGGCAGAATCGCTTCGGCGGGGCATTCCGGCTCGCAAACGCCGCAATCGATGCATTCGCTGGGGTTGATAACCAGCATGTTTTCGCCCTCGTAGAAGCAGTCCACCGGACAAACCTCGACG
>CAIWFP010000248.1 GCA_903911985.1 uncultured Sphingomonadales bacterium | reverse complement strand
GCAGGGCTTGCCAGCGCGCTCCAGCCGCCCGCCAGATAGGTTTTGTAGGCTTCGGCAAAGCCCTTGGGCGTGCGCACCATTCCCCGGTTATCCGCGCCATTTTCCCAATGGCAGCCTTCCTCATCACCGCTGCGGTTAAGCGGAAGCAGCACCTCGCGAGCAAGGCGGTTCGCCTCCTCCAGCACGGCCTCGGCAAGATCGGGAGCGATTTGGGCCGAGGCGGGCAGATCGCCGAAACCGTCATCGGCGTGCAGTTCTTCGAGAACAAAGCGCATGTCGCGAAGCGGGGCTTGATAAACCTGCATTATTGCCTCCTCGGGCAGAACTGAACCGCCAGCGCGGGATGAATCGCGCGAGCCATGATCCAGTGCGTAAATCCGCAAAACCGGACAAGTTCGGCGTTGTGCCGGAACACACCCTCTCAACCAGACTCGGCCGATCCTGCACCGGTTATACCGGCGAGTAGGGCGCCAAATTGTCCTATGCGTCAACGGTGATTTGCGGCACATTGCCGACTCACGACGCCGGTCACGGGCAAAGGTCCGCGCGGTGTCGGTGCCCCAGCTATCGGTGGCGGATTGCCGCCGAAAGTTGGCGCGCGGGGGATAGAGGTCCATGTTTGCCGCACTCGCCCTGCTGGCATCCGCCGCACAGTTTGAAGCCACGCTGGCCGATCCGGCTGCCGACGGGGTATTGGGATTTTGGCAAACCACCACCCGCCACGCCATAGTGGAGGTGAGCCGTTGCGGCACCTCCATCTGCGGCCACCTGCGGGAGACGGACGGTTTGCGCGCCGATCCGCAATTGTGCGACCGGCACAACGCCAAGCCGGAACTGCGCCAGCGATTGCTCAAGGGTCTGCTGATGCTCGATGGTTTTCATCGTGACGGTAACGTCTGGGAAGGCGGTTGGATCTATAATGGCGAGGACGGCGGCACCTTTCATGCGACTCTGCGCATGGTGGATGCGACGCATCTCACGGTGAGGGGCTGCACTGTCTGGCCCTTGTGCCAATCGCGGCTGTGGACCAGGGCGCGCTGAGCGTTTTGATTTTCGAGCTTTTACATGACAGTGAGAGGGACGCGACGATGAGGACCGCATTTTCCAAAAGTCTGATGGCCCTTCCGCTGATGGGGGCGATGCTGACGGCCGCCATGCCCAACGCTGCGCACGCCGGTGCCTTCTATCTGCAGGAACAATCGGTGAAGGCCGAGGGGCGGGCATTTTCTGGCGAGGTCGCCGATCAGGGCGCTGCTTCGCTGTGGTGGAACCCGGCGTCGATCGGCGGGCTGACCGGCGGCGATTCCGCCATCGGCTTCAGCGTCATCCTGCCCAGCACCACGGTCACCAACGCCGGTTCGGGCATCCTCTACCCGGGCGCCCCCGGGTTGCTGCCCATCGGCGGGGTGCAATCGGTCAAGGATCCGATCAACGACGGCTATCTGCCTTCGGGTTCGGTGGCCCATGGGCTGAACAAATATGTCGCGGTGGGCCTGTCGCTCACTTCGCCCTACAGCTTCACCACCAGCTATCCCGATGGAACATGGGTGAGCTATGCCGCCGGAAAAACCCGCTTGCGGACTTATGACATCCAGCCATCGCTGGCGGTGGTGCCTTTCGCTGGCTTGAGCATTGGCGTGGGCGTCAATGTCGAGCGGATGGTTGCCACCCTGTCGAACTATCTGCCGCCGCTCAGCCTGGCGCCGGATGGACAGCAGACCCTGCACGGCACCGGCTGGGATGTGGGCTTTTCGCTTGGCGCGCAATGGCATCAGGGGCCGCTCAGCCTCGGCGCCAGCTACAAGTCCTCAGTGAAACATCACCTCGATGGCACCTTCACCATCGCGGGCGCACCGGCCGGCAATGGCACCATCGCCGCCTCGGCCAGCTTCAGCACCCCGTGGCAGGTGACCTTCGGCGCCCGCTATGCGGTGACCCCGAAGCTGACCCTCAATGCCGAGGCCACAAGGTTCGGGTGGTCGAAGTTCGATCTCATCACGCTGGGCGCGCCAATTTATCAGGGCATTCCCGAGGTATACCGCGACACCTGGAGCTTTGCGGTGGGCGCGGATTACGCGGTCTGCGACAAGCTGACCCTGCGTGGCGGCGTTCAGCGCGATGTCACCCCGGTCAATGTGCTTCGAGACCCCCGTGTGCCGGACGGCAACCGCTGGAACTTCGCCCTTGGCGCCAGCTATGCCCTGTCCAGGGCGTTTACGCTGGATGCGGCGGCAAATTATCTGGCGGTAGCCGATTCCAGGGTGAGCTATGGGACAGCCGATTATCCGAGCACACCCGCGGAAACCGATTTGGGGCTCCTTGGCACGGTGACTGGCGGGCATGTGGTGGTGCTGTCGGTCGGCGGAAGGCTGAAGTTCTGAGGCGTTCCGCGTAATTCGGGCGTTCCCCGGCCTTTAGGATTCCGTGCCGGTTCATTCAGTGCGGGTGCTGGCGGACCGGGGGCGCGTGGAGCACTGCCCTCCGGCGGCGCGCCGCGACGCGTGGGTTATGGCAGGGGCTGGGGCTGGGCCGTCACGCCGCTGGCATGCCGCACGATATGCGGCGTTACCACAATATAGAGTTCGGTGCGCGATTTGGTGGCCTTGGTGTTGCGGAACGCCTGCCCCAGCAGCGGCACATCGCCCAGCAACGGCACCTTGGCGTTGGAGGTGATCATGGAATCCTGCGTCAACCCGCCGATGATGAAGGTCTCGCCATCCTTCACCGTGGCCGAGGTTTCCGCCTCGCGCTGGCTGATGGTGGGATAGCCCTGCGAATAGCCGGTCACGCTGGAGACCACGCAGAACACATGGCTGGAAACGAAGCCATCGGCGGCGACGCGGG
>CAIWFP010000247.1 GCA_903911985.1 uncultured Sphingomonadales bacterium | reverse complement strand
CGGCCCATTTCCCGGCCCATTTCCCGGCCCAGTTCCCGGAAGCGCCATACGGCCGGCGCCACCACCCCCGCCCGCAACCACCGGCAGGCTGACCTGACGCAATGTGCCCCGCGCCGCCATCCGGGGCGCCACGGCAGGCCGCATCGGCGGATATCCCGCATGCCCGCGCGAATCGCTTCCGCCACTCATCCGTCGGCCTGTCGGCACCTCGCACACCATCCGGCGAAAGTCGGCCCTCGCCGCCGCCAGGGCATCCCGCGCACAGGCCATTGCCGCCCCATCCGACAGGTATCCGTACCCCTGCGGCATCGTTCCGGCATAGCTCATGGCGTGACTCCCTTTACGAACCTTTCAAAGAAGTGAAGGCGCGATAAAGCAAATCTTAGGCAAAAGGCGTTACCGATCCTCCAATAAAAACCGCTAACAAACGTGGTTTTCGTTAACGATTAACCGGCGAAACGCCCGCCGGAACACGGGCCCCCAACACCGGTCCTTAACACCGGGGCCGAAACCCTCAGCCCAGATCCTCGGCAAACGGCGGCTCCAGCTTGATCGGATCAGCCAGCGTCAGCCGGTCCAGCATCGCGGCCATCTCGTCACGCAGCGCCACCATCAACCCGCGCAACCGGCAATCGGCCTCGGGCAGGCAGTTGGCGCAGGTCTCATGGGCATAACGGCTGGCACAGGGCACCAGCGCCAGACTGCCGCGCGTCAGCCGGATGATATCGCCATAGCGGATATCGCAAGGCGCCAGCCCCAACTCATAGCCACCCTCGCGTCCGCGATGCGAGATCACCAGGCCCTCGCGCACCATTTCCGAAAGGATAACGGTCAGGAACTTGCGCGGAATATTCTGCGATTCGGCAATGGCATCAAGGCGCACCGCCCCCTGCTGCCAATGGTCGGCGAGAAATTGCAGCGCGCGAATCGAATAGCGGGTTTTCTGGGAAAGCATTGGCGCCTGTCAGACAGGAGGAAAACACGGGGCCCCGGCGCTTGGGCCGGGCCACACCCTATCTCAAGCCCCTTGGCGCCAAAAGTCAACCGCGCGGGTAGAAGCCATCCCCGGCCCTGCTTGTTTGCCTGACCGACCCTTGTTACCCTTTTCGCACGCGGGCGAAAGGCGTCAGCGCCAACAACCTCGGATCTCGCCGCATGCCCGGACTCAAACCATTCGCCATCGCACTCGCACTCACAGTGCCGCCCGCCCAGGCACAGACCCCAGTCACCCTGACAAATCCAGCCACCCTGACAAATGACGCATCGACGCGCCATGATATCCAATGCCTGGTGTCTATCAGCCCGCTAATGGACGACCCTGACCCCAATGTTCGCAATCCCGGCCTGGCAGGGGCAAACTACTTCATGGGCAAGATCATAAACGCGAGGCCAGCGATAGACCTCAAGTCAGCCCTGATCAAAGAGGCAAGCGCCCTTGATGCTGCAACGCTGGACGCCCTGCCGAAAGAATGCAGCACCGAACTGGTCACACAGTTCAATCAAATGACATCTGCGATTCATGCGTTTGAGGATTCTTCCCAGAAGCAGCCGCCCACTCAAAGCGGGCTACCTCCAACCGCACACCCTTAGCCAAACAGTCAACCGCGAGGCTAGAATATCCGGAAATGCCTGCGGTGTCTCGCGGGTCGTGCGGCGGGCACATCGGCTGGCGCTTGCGTGGTCGCGGCGGCCCGCGCCACATCCGGCACATCCTTGCCGATCAGCCGGTAAGCCCGCACATACCACTCGTTTCCGGGATAGTTGGCCCCCAGCACGGCGGCATATTTCTGCGCCTCGCCCGGCAGGCCGAGAGCCAGACTGGTCTCGGTCAGACGATAGAGCGCCTCGGGCGTGTGGCTGGTCGTCTGATATTTGTCGATAACATTGCGGAAGCGGATATCGGCGGCCAGCCAGCGGCCGGCCCGCTCATAAAATCGCCCGATCTCCATTTCCTTGCCGCCAAGGTGGTCGGTAACGAGGTCGAGCTGCAACCGCGCGGGCTCGGCATAGGGCGAATCGGGATAGCGGCGCACCACATCGTTCAACGCGCTCAGCGCGCGCTGGGTGTCCTGCTGGTCGCGGGTCACATCGCTGATCTGCTCGTAATAGCACTGGGCGATCAGATAATAGACGTAAGCGGCGTCCTTGTTGCCAGGATGGATCGAGATGAAACGCTGCCCGGCCTGAACCGACTTGGAATAATCGCGGGCCACATAATAGGAAAAGGCGCTCATTACCTGCGCGCGGCGGGCCCATGGCGAGTAGGGATGCTGGCGTTCCACCTCGTCGAACAGGGCGGCGGCGGTTTTCGCGTCCCGCTCATCCAGCTTGGTTTTGGCGGCCAGATAGAGCGATTCGACATCATGGGCGACATAGGCCGTATCCTTGGGCCCATGGGACTTGCCCCCGCAACCGGACAACAGCGCCATGCCGACAACGGCGGCGGCAAAAACGGGAATGCGGAGCGCGGAAGCGCGATGCGTCAAATAAGCCATGGCGCGGCTATAACCAGCCCTCGCCTGAACGCCAAGTGAAACGCGCGGGGTTTTTGTGGGCGAGGGTATAACAGGGCCGTTTAAGCGAAGGGCGAGACCTCGGGGGTGTTACACCCCCAAACCCCATTCCTGTCGGGGTTACGCATCCCCCTCATCGTCACGCCCCGCCGCGAAGCGGCAATAAAGACAGCGGCGACGCTGGCTCAAATTGCCACTTCAACGGGGGGCAACGTAACAAATGGCCGAACCCTTAACCCAACGCCGACCGGAATGGGGTTACCAAGGGACGAGTCCCCTGCAAAATCTCCCCTCAACCCACAAAACCCTCAGCCCCTCACAAAATCCCCGCATGCGCCAGCGCGGCATCCACCGCCGCCCGCGCCGCCTCGCCCGCCGGCACCAGCGGCAGGCGCAATTCGCCGGGGAACCATTCGGCCACGCGGGTCAGGGCATATTTCACCGGCCCGGGGCTGGCATCCTCGAACATGGCGTAATGCAAGGGGTAGAGCCTATCGTTCAGCTCGCGGGCCAGCGCCAGATCGCCCGCCGCCCATGCCGCCTGAAACTGCGCGCACAGGCGCGGCGCGACATTAGCCGTCACCGAAATGCAGCCCACGCCGCCCGCGGCATTGAACGGCAGCGCCAGCTCGTCATCGCCGGAAAGCTGGCAAAAGGGCCCGTCGATGCCCATGCGGTGGTCGGTCACGCGGGAAAGATCGCCACTGGCGTCCTTTATCCCGACAAAGCTCTTCGGGAACCGCCGCACCAGCTCGACCACGGTTTCCGGCTTCAGGTCGGTCACCGTGCGCCCGGGCACATTATACAGGATGATCGGCAGATCGCTGTGCTCGGCGAGGTAGGAAAAATGCGCCAGCAACCCCTCTTGCGAAGGCCGGTTGTAATAGGGCGCCACCACCAGAGCCGCCGAGGCCCCGCACTTCTTCGAGAAAGTCATGTGGAGCGCGGCATTGCGCGTATCATTGCTGCCACACCCGGCGATGATCGGCACGCGCCCGG
>CAIWFP010000246.1 GCA_903911985.1 uncultured Sphingomonadales bacterium | reverse complement strand
TACCCCCTCGCGCTCCCATTACTGTCTGCGTGGCGTGTCGCTCACCCTAGGCGCTCCGGCCGCAGCGCCGCAGGCTATTGAAGCCGCTTCGCGGCAAGGCACCACGCCGACGTTGAGCGCCTACGACGACAGTTATGGGGGTTTGGGGGTGTAACACCCCCAAGTCTGCCATCTTCGCCTGCCCCTTTTTCCCTCTAATCCTCCTAAAACTTGCCTCTTGCCCAACACCCCGCTAACCGCCGTTTCCCATGGACTATATCAGCACCCGCGGGTCTGCTCCCGCGCTTGATTTTGCCGGCGCGACGCTGGCGGGCTTGGCCTCTGATGGGGGGCTCTATGTGCCGCGCGAGTGGCCGCGCTTCAGCGAGGCCGAAATTGCCGCGATGGCGGGGCTGCCCTATGAGCAGCTTGCCCAGCGCATCATGCAGCCCTTCGTGGGCGACAGCGTGACGCCGCAGCGCCTGCTGGAACTGACCACCGCCGCCTATGGCCGCTTTGCCCATGCCGCCGTGACGCCGCTGAAGCAGTTTGACGAGCAGCAGTGGTTGCTGGAGCTGTTCCATGGGCCGACGCTGGCCTTCAAGGATGTGGCGCTGCAATTGCTGGGGCTGTTCTTCGAGGAATTTCTGGCCCGGGGCACGCAGAACCTGACCATCGTTGGCGCCACCAGTGGCGACACCGGCTCGGCGGCAATTGATGCCGTGGCCGGAAGGGCGAAGGTGGACATCTTCATGCTCCACCCCAAGGGCCGGGTGTCGGAGGTGCAGCGCCGCCAGATGACGACGGTAATGGCGCCGAACGTGCACAACATCGCCATCGAGGGCGCCAGCTTTGACGATGCGCAGGCGATGGTGAAGCGCATGTTCAATGATTCGGCCATGACCGGGCGGTTCAACATCGGCGCGGTGAATTCGATCAACTGGGCGCGGCTGATGGCGCAGGTGGTCTATTATTTCGCCGCCGCGCTGCAGCTTGGCGCACCGGCCCGCAAGGTGGCGTTCAGCGTGCCCACGGGCAATTTCGGCGATGTGTTTGCCGGCTATGTCGCGGCGAAAATGGGCCTGCCCATCGAGCGGCTGATCGTGGCGACCAATGTGAACGACATTCTCCACCGGGCGTTGTCCTCGGGCGATTATTCGCAAGGCACCGTGACCCCCACCGCCGCGCCGTCGATGGACATACAGGTCTCGTCGAATTTCGAGCGGCTGCTGTTTGACCTGGGTGGCCGCGATGGCGCCGCTCTGGCCGCGCAAATGGCGGGTTTTGAGGCCACCAAGGCGATGACCCTGACCAATGCCCAGCGGGAAGGCGCCGCCGCCCTGTTCAGCTCCGCCCGGGCGGATGCCGACGACATGTCCCGCGCCATCCGCTGGGCGTGGGATGCCGCTGGCGAGCTGATCGATCCCCACACCGCCATCGGCCTGCATGCCGCGCGTGGAGCGGGTATTGATAAATCCGTGCCGGTGGTAACGCTGGCAACAGCGCACCCGGCCAAATTCCCTGATGCGGTGGAACGCGCGACCGGCCAGCGACCCGAGCTGCCCGCGCGCGTGGGCGATCTGTTCGAGCGCGAGGAACGCTGCGTCGATCTGGTCGGCGAATATGCGGCGGTGGCCGATTATGTCGCCGCCCATGCCACGGCCAGAGACTGAGCGCCGGATGGCTGCTCTTGCCAGCCAGCCGCTGGTGCTCGCCGGCGAGGGCTGGGGCGATTACGGGCTGGTGGATAGCGGCCACGGGCGCAAGCTCGAACGCTATGGTCCCTATCGCTTCATCCGCCCCGAGGCGCAGGCGCTGTGGAGCCCGCGCCTGACCGATTGGCGCGCGCATGGCGAATTTGTCCCCGGCGCCGATGAGGATGGTGGTGGGCGCTGGTTGTTTGGCCGCGACATGGCCGATGGCGCCTTGCCGCAAGCCGTGCCGCGCGATGGCTGGCCGCTGCGCTGGCCACAAACCGGCGGCGATGCGGTGCGCTTTACGGCGAACTGCACGCCCTTCCGTCACCTCGGCTTCTTTCCGGATATGGCGCCGGTGTGGGGCTGGATGGGTGAGCTGCTGGCGGGGCGGAATGACGCCAGCACGCTAAACCTTTTCGGCTATACAGGCGTTGGCACGCTGGCCCTCTCGCATTTTGGCCCGGTGACGCATGTCGATGCGTCGAAAAAATCGGTGGCGCAGGCGCGGGCGAATGCGGCGCTTTCGGGTGTGGAATCGCGGCCGGTGCGCTGGATGATCGATGACGCCGCCAAATTCACCGCCCGCGAGGTCCGCCGGGGCAAGAGGTATGACGGCATCATCCTCGACCCGCCGAAATTTGGCCGGGGGCCAGAGGGCGAGGTGTGGCGGCTGGAGGAGCATCTGCCGGGCCTTGTGGCCAATTGCCGCCAATTGCTGGATGCCGACAGCCGCTTCCTGTTCCTCACGGTCTATGCGGTGCGGATGAGCTCGCTGGCGCTGGCAGGGCTGCTGGCCGAGTTGTTCGCGGATTTGCCCGGCACCGTGGAGCATGGCGAACTGGCGGTTCGTGAGGATGCGGATGGGGTTGATGGCGCGCGCCGCCTGTTGCCCACGGCGATCTTCGCCCGCTGGCGCAATGGGTGAGCGCCAGCCTGACGCGGCGCCCGAAAGCTGGACTTGGCGGCGTTAAAATGTCATCCGCCCGCTACTGTGAAGGAGCCCGCGCGTGGCCGATAGCCTGACC
>CAIWFP010000245.1 GCA_903911985.1 uncultured Sphingomonadales bacterium | reverse complement strand
GTGAAAATCACGCTTTTTGCGCGGGCCGACCAGACCTATTGCCAGATTGGAGCGTCAAGGAGCGGCTGAAAGCGCCAGCACGCCAAAATCCGGTTGCGCAATGCCATCCCATACGGCAATCTTGCCCTCAATCGGCCTTCTCTTGGGGGCCATCTGGGAAATGTCGGATGAAGCAGCAAGCCGTGAGTCTGACCATCAATGGCGAGGTGCGGACATTCGATGCATCGCCCGATATGCCTTTGCTTTGGCTTTTGCGCGACATGGCCCGATTGACAGGCACCAAGTTCGGCTGTGCTGCGGGCTTGTGCGGGGCGTGTAGCGTGCTGATTGACGGCGTGCGCGTGTTCGGGTGTCAGACCCCCGCAAGCGACGCGGTCGGCAAGGTTGTTACCACGATCGAGGGATTGGCCGAGCAGCCGCTGGGCCAGGCGCTGATGGCCGCCTGGAACGAAGTCGATGTGGTGCAATGCGGATATTGCCAGCCCGGACAGATCGTTGCCGCGGCATCGCTGCTGAAGGATAACCCCAAACCGGACGATGCTGCTATCGATGCCGGAATGAGCAACAACATCTGCCGCTGCGGTACATATCCCCGCATCCGCCGCGCCATCCGGCGCGCCGCCGAGCTGCACGCGGGAGACCACGCATGAACGGCGCGACCCGGCGCAGCGTCCTGATCGGTTCGGGAATGGCCACCGGCGCTCTGATCGTTCCTCTCTCATTCGCGTCCGAGCGCGGCCGTGCGGCAGCGGCGCCGACTTTGGCCGGCAATGCCTGGCTCGGCGTGGATGGCAGCGGTCGGGTGACGTTGGCCTTGCCGAAGACCGAAATGGGGCAGGGCATTCTCACCGCGATCACCATGATCGCCGCTGAAGAACTGGCGGTGCGCCCCGATCAAGTTCTGGTCTCGATTCCCGATGGCGATGCAGCGCGGTTCGCACCCATCGACCAGGGAACCGGCGGATCGTCCTCGATACGCGACGTCTGGCAACCGCTGCGCGAGGCAGGTGCCAAAGCGCGCGCGGCGCTCGTGAATGCCGCAGCCCGGCAATGGAGCGTGCCGCCGACCGACTGTGACGCACGCGATGGTGCAGTTTTGCACAAGTCCACCGGCAAGGTGCTGCCCTATGCCGCGCTGGTTGCAGCTGCTGCAGCGGCACCATTGCCGAGCGATGCACAAGTTCGTCCGTCGTCATCCTACGGGGTAATCGGCAAGACCCACCGCCGGCTCGATGGCGATGCCAAGGCGCGAGGCCGTGCCGAATATGGGATCGACGTGATCTTGCCCGGCATGAAGTTTGCCGCCATCAGCGTCTCGCCGGTCTTCGGCGGCAAGCTCGCCGCGATCGACGAAGCGGCTGCGCGCAAGGTTCCCGGCGTTACGGGAGTGATCCGGGGCAGCGATGTCGTCTACGTCCTGGCAGACAACACTTGGGCGGCGCGCCAGGGCGTTGCCGCGGCAAAGCCGCAATGGACGGCCGACAATGCGCACGGCGGAATGCAGCAGGGCGCGCTGATCGATGCTGTGACCGCAGCGCTCGACAAGCCCGGTTTCGTGGCTGCAACGACCGGTGATCTGGCTGCGGCGCAGCAAGGCGCCGCCCATCGCTTTAGCGCGACCTATCATCAGCCATTCCTTGCCCACGCGACGATGGAACCAGCCAGTTGCGTGGCGCACGTCCACGACGGGCAATGCGAGGTATGGCATGGCACGCAAGTTCCCTCGGACGGACGCAAGACGGTTGCCGCCCGATTGGGGTTGCCACTCGACAAAGTGACGCTTCATAACCGTCTGATGGGCGGCGGGTTCGGCCGGCGGCTTGAAACCGATATGCTGGAACGGTGCGTCGATCTTGCCAGACAGGTTCCCTTTCCGGTCAAGCTGATCTGGTCTCGGGAAGAGGATACCACTCACGACTGGTATCGCCCTGCTTACGCCGATCGCATCGACATTGCGCTGTCCGCCGATGGCAAGATCGCTGCTGTGGAGCACAAGATCGCCGGCTCATCGGTGATGGCGCGGCTGCTGGGACCCGAATTCAAAGGGGTTGACGATGATACCGTCGATGGCGCGATCAAGCTGCTCTATGCGACGAGTGCTCACAAGCTCACGTTTCAGCAGCAGGAAAGTGCCGTGCCAACCGGCTGGTGGCGCGGGGTCGGGCCGTTGCGCAACACTTTCGTGATCGAAAGTGCAATCGACGAGATTGCCCATCAGCAGAACCAGGACCCGATCGCGTTCCGGCTGGCCCATATCGAAGATCCGCGTGCGCGCGCCGTGCTGGAAAAGGTTCGCACCGATTCCGGCTGGGGCGAAGCCGTGGCCACCGGGATCGGTCGGGGCGTGGCAGTGATCCACTTGTGGGATACCTACATGGCCGCCGTTGCCGAGGTCGCAGTCGACAAGGATCATCTCATCGCATTGAAGAAGGTGACCGTGGCCCTCGATTGCGGGCAGGCGATCAACCCCTCCGGTGTCCTAGCGCAAGTCGACAGCGGGATCATTTTCGGTGCGTCAGCCGCACTTTATGGCGAAATCACCATCGCCGACGGGCGCGTCGAACAGTCGAACTTTCATGACTATCGCGTGCTGCGCATGAACGAGGCGCCGGCAATTCACACCACGATCATCGAAAACCACGAAAAGCCCGGCGGCATGGGCGAGCCGCCCTGCGCTGTGATTTTCCCGGCATTGGCCAATGCGGTCTTCGCCGCAACCGGCAAGCGCCTGCGGTCGTTGCCGCTGCAGAAGGGGCTCGAAGCGGCCTGAACTCTTCCGACGGACCGCGACGCCCGCCGCTAGAATGCGACCGGGCGATGGGGCCTCTCGGCAGGGGTCTTTGAGAGACGCGGCGCGGGGTTACGCCGCCGGGGTTGTCGGCGACGATCACCTCAGCGCCGTGATCGGCCATCATCATTCCGCAGAACGGACCGGGGGCCCAGCGATGCGAATTCGAGCAGGCGAAGACCGGCAAGAGCCCCCGCTACGTCAGCGCGCACCCATGCGCACGCCACCATCGAGGCGGATGTCCTCGCCGTTGAGGTAGCTGTTGCGGATCATCCCGAGCACGAAATCGGCATATTCTGCCGGGTCACCGAAGCGGCTGGGATGCGGGATTTGCGCGGCAAGCGCCTCGCGCACATTGTCGGGCGCTCCCTTCATCATGGCGGTATCGAATACGCCTGGAAGGATCGCGTTGACGCGAATGCCTTCCGAGGCAAGGTCACGCGCCACCGGCAGGGTCAGGCTGACCACGCCGCCCTTCGAGGCCGAGTATGCCGCCTGGCCCATCTGACCATCTTCGGCAGCAATGCTGGCGGTGTTGATGATCACGCCGCGTTCGCCATTTTCCAGCCGATCGATCGCAATCATGCCCGCGGCAGACTTGGCGAGGCAACGGAACGTGCCGATCAGATTGATGCGGATCACGCGTTCGAAGGCGTCGAGTGGGAAATGCACGATATCGCCGGTCTTGCGATCGCGCCCGGCCGTCTTGGCCGCCGCCAGCGCGCCGGCGCAGTTGACCAGAATTCGCTCCTGTCCCTGGGCGGCACGGGCCAGGGCAAAGCCTGCCTCGACGCTGCCATCGCTGGTGACATCGACCTGGGCAAACGCTCCGCCGATTTCGGCAGCAATCGCGATCCCCGCATCCACGTTGAGATCGAAAATCGTGACTTTCGCGCCAGCTGTGGCGAGTGCGCGTGCTGTCGCTTCACCAAGACCGCTGGCGCCGCCGGTCACGACCGCGGCAATTCCGGAAATATCCATAACTTGTTCCATCCCTGATATGAAATCGGGCCTCGTGCGTCTGGCGCCGCGCGACAGATGACTCCGCAAGCTCAGATCGAGCGGGCGATCACTTCCTTCATGATCTCGCTGGTGCCGCCATAGATCCGCGAAACGCGCGCATCGCGCCACAGGCGGGCGATGGGGTATTCGTTCATGTAACCCGCACCGCCGTGCAACTGCAGCGAACGGTCGCAGATCTCGCCCTGCAGTTCGCTGTGCCACAGCTTTGCGGCCGATGCCTCGACCGCGGTGAGTTCGCGGGCGACATGGCGTGCGATCGCCCAGTCGAGGTGCACCCAGCCCACTTGCAGCTTGGCGGCCATGTCAGCGAGCTCGAAACGGGTGTTCTGGAAATCGAACACGGTCTGGCCAAAGGCCTTGCGCTCCTTGGTGTAGCTGACCGCCTCGTCGAACGCGCGCTGCGCACCGGCTTGTGCCAGAACCGCGATCGACAGCCGTTCCTGCGGCAAGGAATTCATCAGGCAGGCGAAGCCACGCCCTTCCTGTCCAAGCAGATTGGTCACAGGAACGCGGACGTTGTTGAAAAACAGTTCGGCCGTGTCGCCCGAACGCTGGCCGACCTTGTCGAGCTTGCGCCCACGTTCGAAGCCTGCACGATCTGCCTCGACCAGGATCAGGCTGATACCCTTGCCACCAGCGGTGGGGTCGGTCTTGGCGATGAGGATGATGAGATCGGCCTGGATGCCATTGGTGATGTAGGTCTTCGAGCCGTTGATGACGTATTCGTCGCCATCGCGCAGCGCGGTGGTGCGGATGGCTTGCAGGTCCGAACCGGTGCCCGGCTCGGTCATCGCAATCGCCACGATCACCTCGCCGGTGACCATGCGAGGCAGCCACTTCGCCTTCTGCTCTTCGGTGCCGAAGTGGACGAGGTAGTCTGTGCAGACATCGTTCTGCAGGGCGATACCGGCAGACGACCCGGCGTAGCTGATTTCCTCGGTGATCACCGCATTGAACCGGAAATCAAGGCCAAGCCCGCCATAAGCCTCGGGCACGGTCGGGCAGAGGATTCCGGCTTCGCCGCTGGCTTTCCAGAATGCCCGATCACAAAGCCCTTCCTCCTCGAACCGGTCAAGGTTGGGGACAAGCGCCGTCTCGAAGAACTTGCGTACGCTGTCTCGGAAGATCGCATGATCTTCGTTGAAGATGGTGCGGTTTGCGGTCTTGAGCATCACCGAACTCCAGGAAATGGTGGCGCGGGGCCGGTCAGGCCGCTGCGCGGATGGCGAGCGGCTACGCTTGATTGAATGCTCAGTCAAATTGAATCGATGGAGCGGGCATGCCTTGAAGATCCGCCGTGCGGGGTTGACTTGATCGCCCCTGATGTGACCATAGCGAGACAAATTCACGGAGTTTTGTCTGGCGGTTCAATCCACCAGGCGAGAAGGTCGGGCAAAGGGCAGTTCATGGCAGGTCGGGCAGTGAGCCAGAAAAAGTCGAAGGATGCCGCTCCGGTCAGCCGTGCGGGAACCGACGAGGCCACCAAGAAGGCCCTGCTCGACGCGACCGCCGAAATTCTGGCCGAGCGATCCAATCTCGAATTTTCCCAGGCCGAAGTCGGTTTGCGTTCGGGGATGAGCGCTGCGCTTGTCCAGTATCATTTCGGCAGCAAGCATGGGCTGCTGGCGGCATTGCTCGAATACAGTTCGACCCACTACGTCGAGCAGATCAATGGCCTCGCCGATATGGCGATGCCGGTCGTCGACAAGCTGCGCCTGCACGTGCGCGGCATCGTCACGACTTACACCAAGACGCCCTATCTCGATCGCCTGCTCCACCACCTCATTGAAAATTCCCCCGAGGAAGAAGCCCGCCGGATTTCCGATTTCTATGTCGGGCGGGTGATCGACTTCTATCGGCGGCTGATCGACCAGGGTGTGGCCGAGGGCGTATTCCGGCGGGTCGATCCGGTGCACCTCTATTTCATCCTCGTCGGGACGGGTGATCACCTCGTTGCGCGGCGACGTCTGCTCGAACCGATTGTCGGCTCGACCGGGTTCGATTCGAGCTTTGCGAGGGCTTTCGGCGACGAGCTCTTCACTTTGATCTTTTCGGGGATCAGACGGCTCGAATCCGGCAAACTGTAACCCAGCGTGTAGCGCACGTCCTGCGGCGCGATTGCGGCACGGCAGCAACTGCACACGATCCTGGGGCTGAAATCCTGCCTGCAGGCCTGGTGCGTCAGGATCATCGGGGCAGGCTGCCCCAGCCACGTGTCGCCCCAGTGCAGCATCTGGATCAACGGCAGGTAGAGATCGCGGCCGATCGTGGTCAGACGATATTCGAAGCGCTCGGGAAGGTCCTGGTATTTTGTCCGGTCGATGATGCCGCGCGTGGTCAGACGGCTGAGACGCGCCGCAAGGATTGCGCTTGAAACCCCGAGGTGCGCGGAAAACTGCTCGTAGCGGCGATAGCCGAGGAACAGCTCGCGCAGGATCAGAAAGGTCCAGCGATCGGCGATGATCTCGAGCGCGCGTGACACCGACGAGGGGCGGTTGCGTTCGAATGCGCCCGGCTCGCCCCGCCGCCGCCGCTGCGTTTGCGGTGGCGCAGGGGAAAAGCCGGCACCAGGCCCGTCGCGATAGCGGACGTCGGTTGCGACAATGTTTTCGCCGCAGGCCGAGCAAGCGGTCTCGGGTTGAAACTCGTGACCGCAAGGTTGGTGAGTCAGCCGCAGCGGGACCGGGGCGCCACCGTGCAGATGCCGGTCCCCGAACCGCAACAGGCTGAGCATGACCAGGTAGAGGTCACGTCCGCGCGCCGTCAGCCGATATTCGTGGCGATTGCTCCGATTGGGATCCGGAATCCGCACAATCACGTCGGCGTCCACGAGCCAGCCGAGCCGGTTGCTCAGCGTGCTGCGCGGCACGCCGAGCACCTTCTGGATCTGGTCGAAGCGATGCGCTCCGAGATAGAATTCACGCAGTACCAGGAACGTCCAGGTGTCCGACACGATCGCCAGCGTTCGTTCGACCGAACAGTTGCGGATCAATCGCGCTGCGCCTGTCATCGCTGGTCGTCCCGTCAATCGGTGAACGCTGGCGGACGCTTGGCGGAAAAAGCGTCCAGCCCCTCCATCGCGTCGGGCGCCACAGCCAGTCGGCTGATGGCCCGCTGTTCCAGATCGAGCTGGGCATCGAGCGAATGACTTTCGCTGGCTTCGACCAGATCGCGGAGCGCACCGAATGCCTTGCGCGGCAGACGCGCGATAGCAGTCGCCCGCTCAAGCACCACGGCGTCGAAGTTTTCTTCAGGCAGGATCGCCGAGACAAGCCCAAGCCGTTCGGCCTCTTCAGCGCCGATCGGCTTGTTTTCAATCAGCAGCTGCAGCGCCTGTCCCCCGTCAGCACCAATGGCACAGATTTGAGGTTGTGATTTAAGGAGGGTTGGGCACGTGCAGCGCCATCGCCGGGATCTTGCCCAGCGCAAACTGATCGCCATCGTCCACGAGCCGGTCGAACTGCGAACCGTCGCAGGCAACATGCGCCGCCTCCCCCAGAATATCGACGAAGACGCGCTGCACGCCTACGATCCCCTGGCCAATCACAATCTCCCCGCCGAGTGCCTCTTTCAGATAGGGCGCAGCCGAGAGGTGGTCGGCATGGGCGTGGGTTTCGAGCAACCAGTCAACCGTCAGCCTCTCCCCCTGCACATAGGCGATCACCGCATCTGCATTGTGGCTGGCGGTGCGGCCCGATGCAGGATCAAAGTCGAGGACCGGATCAATGATCGCCGCGCGGCGCGATGCCGGATCGTGGACGACATGTGTGGCGGTGTAGGTTTCAGGATCAAAGAACGTGCGGACAACCGGCCGCGCATCGGTCGCAAGGGCCTGGGCGACAAGATCCTGGGCCAGAAGGACTGGAGAATCGTTCATGCTACAGCGCCATTTATTACTAATAGTAACTAATGGCGCTACGCCCTGCGAGGCGCGTTTGCAAGCGCGGTGGGTTGGTAAATCCGATGCCTCTGACACCGGCACGGATCAAGGACCTGCCGGGAGGCACAACAAGAC
>CAIWFP010000244.1 GCA_903911985.1 uncultured Sphingomonadales bacterium | reverse complement strand
CGCGCTGGCGATGTCTCCGGCGGCGGCGCGTGTGGCTTCTCATGAGCTGAAGGCTCATCACCATAAGGCTCACGCCGACAAGCCCCCCGCCGACAAGCACCACGCCGACAAGCACCACGCCAGGCGCCATCCGGCAAAACCCCTTCACGCAAAGGCTCATCACGCGAAAGGCCGCCGTGGCACGGCTGCGCCGGTCGCGCGACGTCACCATGGCGCGGACGCGGCTGCGCCGGTCGCGCATAAGGGCCATCGCCATGCCAAGGGTGTAAAACCCAGCCTTGCTCCCGTACGCGGCCATCGCCCCCATGCGCGGCATGGTGCGGATCAGGCGGCTGGAGCCGTCCATGCCAGGGGCCACCACCTTAAGGGCCACGGCAAGGCCAAACCTGCCCGGGCGGGCGCGGGCCATCACCGCAAGCATCATGGGGCGGCGGTGTCTGCCCATGGGCATCACACCCATGCCCCCGCCGGGCACAGCAGCGCCAAATTCAACAACGCCTTTCGCGATTATGGCGCGGATGCGGGTAACGGCCAATAGCGGGCGGCCAATAGCGGACGGCCATTAGAGGTCTGGCGCAAGGGCGAGGGTCCATGGGCGCCCGGCGGGCCCCATGGTCAGCCTAGCGCGGCGGCGATCTCGATAAAATCCGTGCGGATGCGCGCGATGGTATCGGCATCGAATTGCAGCACGCTGTCCAGTACCGAGCGCCGCGCGGAAACATAGATCTGGTGCAGGGCGTCGGCCATAGCGCCTTCGCCACTCACGCCCATTTGCAGGGCATTCAACGCGGAGACGGCGCGGGTAAGGGCCTCGCTCTTCAGCCGGTTGTCGCCGCGATCCTGTGCGATCAGCGCCCGGCCAAGCGCGGAGATCAGCTGCTCATAGCACATCTTCACCAGCTCGGCGGGCGAGGCGCCGGCGACGCGCGCATCGAAATCCACGCGGCGATAGGCGGTGTCGGGGTTGCGCTGGCTGAGCATATTGTCCTGACTTCATGGTTATCGCATCGTGTCAAAAACCGGTTCCCACTTTTTGGCACGACGCTTTGTGTTGCAGCATCGTTTGCCGCCAAAAACCGGCGCCCACTTTTTGGCACGACGCTTTAGGCGAGCCCGCCGGTGGGGCTGTTCCACGCGGCGATCTGGTTTTGCAGATAGGTCAGCGTGGATTTCGACGCCGCGACGCTGCTGTTGGCTGCGGCGAACTGGCTGATCAGCTGGGCCTGCATATTGCTCTGCTGCTTGGCGATGTCGGCCTGTCGGCTGGTCAGGCTCGTCTGGCGCGCGGTATAGGTGTTGACCGAGCCCGCCAGCGAGCCAGGATCGGTGCTGGAGCTGATCGCGAAGGAGAGGTTCGCCAGCGTGCCATAAACGCCGTAGAGCCCATTGGTAAACATCGCCGCCACCGCGCCGGGGTTCCTGGTCAGCGCCGACTGCAACTTGGCGCTATCCAGCGTGTAGGTGCCATCCTTGCCCACCACCAGCCCGAGGTCGGCGAGGGTGGAAGGCGCGCCGGCACCGGCACCGGGCATGATGGTGGCGCCGGGCAATTGCGCCAACTGGGCCGAAAGCGCCCGCGCGCCACCATCGTTGGTCAGCGAGCCATTTGCCGAAGGCGCGAGATCGGTGTTCATTGTCCCGACGATGGAGTTGAGCGCGGAAGTCAGGTTCGTCATCGCGTTGGAAATCGCCGATGACGGATCGGAATAGGTGATGGTTGTGGGGTTCCCGGCATTGGTCCCCGTGAGCACCAGCGACAGGCCCGGCGCGGCATTGGCGATACTGTTGCTGGCGCTGGTCTGGGCGATGCCGTCGATGCTGAAGCTGGCATCGCGCGCTGTCTGGGCGAGCCGACCGGAGGCACCCGAGGCCGGGTTCCACGCCAGGGCGGAAAGACCGGGATCGCCGGGATCCTCTGTGGCGGAAAGGGTGAAGGCGCTGTTGGCGCCAGTGGGCCCCTTCATCACCAGCTGCGCGCCGGTGGCGGTGGTGGCGACATAGGCGGAGAGCCCCGCGCCCGCGCCATTGATGCTGGCGGCGATCTGGCTCAGCGTATCGCCCGGATTGACGGTGATGGAAACCGGGCTCTGGGCCGCATCGGCGGTAAAGCTGGTGCCGGCGATCGTGCCGAAATTGATCGTCAGCGTGCCCGACCCGGTGGTGGCACTGGCCGAGGCAAGGGGCGGAGAGGCCAGCGCCTGCGCCGAGGCCAGATGGCTGACCTCAAGCGCATAGCTGGTGGTGGCCCCGCTGGAACCGGGCGGCAGGCTGGCGGTGGCGACCGCGCTGTTGGTGACCGTGGGCCTGGCCGACAGGCTGCCACCATCCAGCAGCGAGGCAAATGAGGAGACGAGGCTGGCGACGTTGTTCTGCAACGCCGAGGCCTCTGAGATCTGCACCTGCACCGCGCTCAGCTGGTTGGACATATTCTTGTTGGCGGTGGCATAGGAGGCCTGCGCCAGCTGGGTGGCCAGATCGCTCATGTTGATGCCGGTGCCCAGCCCCAGCGAGGTGACCAGCTGGGCGCCGATCGACGTGGGGGTCGCGGTGGTGGTCGCCGTCTGCGTGGTGGATGAGGAGATGGTGCTCATGGGCCTCAGAACGGTTGCGCAAGGGCGGGATTAAGGGATGGGGCCGGGCAATCAGCCCTGGGGTTGTGGTCGGCCATCGGCGTCGAAGCGCAGTTCGGCGGGCACCTCCACCCTCGGCGCGTCCCGCTCCTCGCCGCGCTTCAGCGAAAGGACGAAGCTCAGCACCCCCGCCACCGCGACATAGAGCTCCTCGCGGATCATCTGGCGCTCCTGCGTGGTGAAATAGAGCGAGCGGGCAAGCGCCGGATATTCAAGGCAGGGCAGGGCGTTTTCGGCGGCCAGCTGGCGGATGGCGGCGGCCTTCTCGCCGCGCCCCTTGGCCACCACCACCGGCGCGGGGGCCAGCGCCGGATCATAGGCCAGCGCCACGGCGAAGCGGCTCGGGTTGGTCACCACGAATTGCGCCTGCTTCATG
>CAIWFP010000243.1 GCA_903911985.1 uncultured Sphingomonadales bacterium | reverse complement strand
GATGCTCCGTTACCTTCTGGACGCGCCGCTGGACGCGAAAGGCCATCCGCCCGCGCTGAAAAAGCAGGTGGTGCTGGTCTTCGCCGACCCGGTGGTTGGGCCGCCCGGCACGCTGCAGCTCGTCGCGCCCGATTCGCAACTGCCGTGGAGCGACGAGCTGGAAGCGCGCGCCCGCAAGGCGCTGGCCGATCTTGCCGCGCCGGGCGCGCCGGGAAAGCTGAGCGGCGTGCGCGAGGCGATGTATGTGCCGGGCAACCTTGCCGGCGAGGGCGAGACGCAAATTTTCCTCGACACCAAAAACGCCAGCCCCGCTTCCATTACAGTGGTCCACAAGCCCGGCCTGCCCACGCGCTGGAGCGCCTCTTTCACCGAGGTGGTCGATTCGTCCGGCTCGCCGCCACCGCCGGAAACGCTGGCGTGGTATCGCCTTGCCTGCTTCCTGCCCGAAACACTGCCCGCGCAGGCCAATGTTTCGGAAGCGCCCGCCGACCGCGAGGCTGCCGCCGCCGACTATGCGCTGATTCGCGCCGGGCTGGGCAAGTGTGCGAGGCTGCGGGGGTAGGCGGATTGCGGAAAGGGGCAGGGGAAAGACTTGGGGGGGAGGCCCCAAACCCCAGTCCTGTCATTGTTGCGCTTGGCGCTCGGAGTGATGCTTCGCCGCGCAGCGTCTGTGAATGCCTGCGGCGCGGGGAGGTTGGGGTGCGGGGGCTAGCCCCTGTCATACTTCAACGCACCTTCCCTCTTCCCACTAACCAAAACCCACGCTCCCTCTGGCCTTTCCACGCGGGCTCGCCTAGGGGCGCTGGCGAAACGAGGGAGCTATCATGGCTGAAATTTCCGCGCACACCGCCGCACCCAAGGGGCCCCGCCCCCCCTTGCGCATCGCGCTGGCCGGGCTTGGCACGGTGGGCGCCGGGGTGATCCGGCTGGTGGAGACCAATGCCGCGCTCATTGCCCGCCGCGCCGGGCGCGCGATTGTGGTCACCGCGGTTTGCGCGCGCGACCGGCACAAGGATCGCGGGATCGACCTGTCTCCCTATGGCTGGGAAGACGACATGACCGCGCTGGCCGCGCGCGATGATGTTGATGTGGTGGTGGAGCTGGTGGGCGGGGCCGATGGCCCGGCGCTGACGCTGGCGCGCAATGCCATCGCCCATAACAAGGCGCTGGTGACCGCCAACAAGGCGATGATCGCCCACCATGGCCTGACGCTGGCGGCATGGGCCGAGGCGGCGGGCGTGCCGATGCGCTTTGAGGCGGCGGTGGCGGGCGGCATCCCGGTGATCAAGGGCCTGCGCGAGGGTGCGGCGGCCAATGCCATCGAGCGGCTCTATGGCATCCTCAACGGCACCTGCAATTTCATCCTTTCCACCATGGAGGACACCGGCCGCGATTTCGCCGATGTGCTGGCCGAGGCGCAGGCCAAGGGTTACGCGGAGGCTGACCCCTCGTTTGATATCGAGGGCACGGATGCGGCGCACAAGCTGTCCATCCTGTCGGCCATCGCCTTTGGCACGCGGATCGACTTTGCCTCGGTGGATACCTCGGGCATTTCGCGCATTCTGGCCGCCGATATCGCGCAGGCCGATTCGCTGGGCTACGTCATCCGCCTGATCGGCATGGCCGAGGTGGACGAACGTGGCAGCGGCGGCAAGCCGGGCCTGTTCCAGCGGGTGCAGCCGCATCTCGTGCCCTTCGACCATCCGCTGGCGCATGTGGATGGCGCGACCAACGCCGTTGTCGCCGAGGGCAATTTCTCGGGCCGCCTGCTGTTTCAGGGCGCGGGCGCGGGCGATGGCCCGACGGCCAGCGCCGTGGTGGCCGATATCATCGACATCGCCCGGGGTTATGATGCCGGTTTCGAGGCCGATGCGACATTCTCCATTCCCGTGGCCGACCTGACCGACATGGCCCCGGCACCGCGCGGGCACCGGCTGGGCCGCGCCTATATCCGCTTCATCGTCGCCGACCGCCCCGGCGTGCTGGCCGAGATCACCGCCGCCATGCGCGATGCCGGGGTTTCCATCGAGAGCCTGATCCAGAAGGGCAGGGCCGAGGAGGCTGGCGAGGTGCTGGTGGCGATGGTGACGCATGAGGGGCCGGAAAGCGCGGTTTCCGAAGCGCTGCGGCTGCTGGAGGGTTCGGCCAGTCTGGCGGCGCCGCCATTGGTGATGCAGATCCTGGGGAACTGAATTGGCCAGATGGCGGGTGCTGGCTGGCCGGGCGCGGTTTTCGCAAGGCCGCGCTGGCGGGCAGCTGGCTGAACGGATGCTCCCGCCTAGCCCCCCGGCTCGACAAGCGGGCCGGGCCGCTCTAAGCCGGGGAAAAGCGCATAGCTATTCATAATGGGGTAGTGTTCTTCGGTTAATCCCGACCCCAATCGATACAGTCATAACGGTCGGCGCCCCATCCGGCGGCGTCGGCCTTACTCGCCACTCCATTCACGCAGGATCTTCTATGACCGCCACCCCCCCCACCCCCGCCAGCGAGGTTCTCGACCGCGTTCTCGTGCTTGAAATGGTCCGTGTGACCGAGGCGGCCGCCATTGCCGCCGCCAAGCTGATCGGCCGGGGCGACGAGAAGGCCGCCGACCATGCCGCCGTCGAAGCCATGCGCAAGGCCTTCGACGAGCTCTATATGGACGGCACCGTGGTGATCGGCGAGGGCGAGCGCGACGAGGCCCCCATGCTCTATATCGGCGAGAAGGTGGGCGGGGCCATTGGCAGGGGCCCCAAGATCGATATCGCCCTTGACCCGCTGGAAGGCACCACCATCACCGCCAAGGCCGGACCCAACTCGCTGGCCGTGCTGGCCGCCGCCGAGGAAGGCAATCTCCTCAACGCGCCCGACGTCTATATGGACAAGCTGGCCGTGGGGCCGGGCTATCCCGATGGCATCATCAGCCTGACCAAGACCCCCACCGAGAACGTGAACGCCGTGGCCGCCGCCAAGGGCGTGAAGCCCTCGGACATCATGGTTTGCGTGCTGGATCGCCCCCGCCACGAGGAGCTGATCGCCGAACTGCGCAAGATCGGCTGCGGCATCCAGCTCATCCCCGATGGCGACGTGGCCGGCGTGATCGCCACCACAAACGAGGATACCGGCATCGACCTATACATGGGCAGCGGTGGCGCGCCCGAAGGCGTGCTGGCCGCAGCCGCCCTGCGCTGCGTGGGTGGGCAGTTCAACGGCCGCCTGCTGTTCCGCAACGATGACGAGCGCGCCCGGGCCCGCAAATGGGGCATCACCGACCTCAACAAGATCTACAAGCTGGAAGAGTTGGCCAAGGGGGACTGCATCTTTGCCGCCACCGGCGTGACCGACGGCTCGCTGCTGGATGGCGTGCACCGCCGCAAGGACGGCACGCTGACCACGCATACCGTGGTGATGCGCGCCTCTTCGGGTACCGTGCGCTGGGTTAAGGGCGAGCATCGCAACAAGTGAGGCGGTAAAGGGGAATTCGAGGTAAGTAGCGGGGGCTAGCCCCTGCGCCCCTTCACAGTCATTGTCGCGTGCCGCCCTGCCACAGCACCAAGTTGCGGTTTTATAGCCGCTGCGCGGCGGGGCGCGACGCCTGAGAAATTTACGCCGAGCAGGACAGGTGAGGGGTTTGGGGCCTAAGGCCCCAAGTCTTAGCCTCTATGTCTTCCCCTTGCCGCCACCCTTCCCCCTCAACCTGAAAACCACAATCGTCGCTCTATCCACCGTGCGGCGCACGCGCGATATTGCAATCGCGTGACTCTTGGCTAGAGCCAGCCGGGAACTGCCGGGGGCGCCCGGGCAGCCAGTGGGGACACTGCAACATGAAAATCATGGCTGGCAACAGCAACCTGCCGCTCGCCCGCGCGATTGCGGCTTATCTCGAACTTCCGTTGACCGACGCCAGCGTGCGCCGCTTTGCCGACGAGGAGGTCTTCGTCGAG
>CAIWFP010000242.1 GCA_903911985.1 uncultured Sphingomonadales bacterium | reverse complement strand
CAAGTTGCGATAGCCATTCGTCATTATCCACCATCACCGCATCGGTCGGGCCATCACCAAAGGTTAGATAGCGCTCGAACACGGTGCGGATGGAGGCGATATTGGCCTGTATCCCCTCAGCCGTCAGCAGCTTGCGGCTCTCATCCTTGCCGCTGGGGTCGCCCACCTTGGTGGTGCCGCCGCCCATCACCACGATCGGCTTGTGCCCGGCCTGTTGCAGGCGGCGCAGCATCATGATCTGCACCAGTGAGCCCACGTGCAGCGATGGCGCTGTGGCATCAAAGCCAATATAGCCCGGAACGATCCCCCTGGCTGCCAGTTGATCGAGCCCTGTGGCATCTGTGGACTGGTGGATATAGCCGCGCTCGGCTAGGGCAAGCATCAGGGATGATTGGTATTGAGTCATGACGGGCCTCTTTTGGAAGCGGCGCGCCTAGCATGTAAGAGACGGGTTTGGGAACGTATTCGCTGGTTTGCCATCCACAAACACCGGCTTTGGCGGTGGAGCGGATTGATGTCAGCTGGACGCTGCTGCCAGCCGGCCTGCTGATGCTGCGGTGGAAGGTGGATGGGGCCTCGCGCCTTGTCGCGCCGCCTTTCGCTGGCAAGGGCCGGGCCGACAATCTGTGGCAGCACTCCTGTTTCGAGCTGTTCCTGAAGGGCGCGGGCTTTGCCTATCGCGAGTTCAATTTCTCGCCGTCGCAACGCTGGGCCGCCTATGCCTTCAGCGCCTATCGGGTTGGGGCCGGCCATTTGGACGTAGATACCGAGCCGACTATCTCCAGCGAAATGGGCCAGCGGTTTTTCATGTTCACCGCCATGCTTCCCGTCGCGGTGCTGAAGGATGCCATTCTCGCCGGCCTGTCGGCGGTGATCGAGGAGGAAGGCGGGCACAAAAGCTATTGGGCGCTGGCCCATGCCAAGGGCGAGCCCGATTTTCACCAGCCCGAGAGCTTTGCCCTCGTGGTGGCTGGCGCTTGAGGGGCGGAAAAATGGTGCAATTCGGTATTGACCGGCTGCTGGCCGAACCCGCCCTGCGCGCGCCATTGGCTGGCCGCCGTGTGGCTTTGGTGGCGCATCCGGCCTCGGTGACGGCGGGGCTGGTCCATTCGCTGGACGCTCTGGCGGCCTGTCCGGATATTCAGCTCACCGCCGCCTTTGGCCCCCAGCATGGGCTGAAGGGAGACAAGCAGGACAATATGGTGGAAACGGCCAACGAGCTTGACCCCACCCACGGCATCCCGATTTTCAGCCTCTATGGCGAGGTGCGCCGCCCGACCCCCGCGATGATGGACACAGCCGATGTATTCCTGTTCGACCTGCAGGATCTGGGCTGCCGCATCTACACCTTTGTCACCACGCTGCTCTATCTGCTGCAGGCGGCATCGGGCACCGGCAAGGCTGTATGGGTGCTCGATAGGCCCAACCCGGCGGGCCGCCCGGTGGAGGGCACGCTGCTGCTGCCCGGCTACGAAAGCTTTGTTGGCGCAGGGCCCATGCCGATGCGCCATGGGCTCACACTCGGCGAGATGGGGCACTGGTTCATGCGCCATTATGGCTTGGATGTGGATTACCGGGTCATCGCCATGGAGGGCTGGGAAGCGGAAGGCGCGGGTTTCGGCCAAAGTGGATGGGGGTGGCCGGAAAGCCGCATCTGGATCAACCCCAGCCCCAATGCCGCCAATCTCAACATGGCCCGCGCCTATGCCGGCACAGTGATGCTGGAGGGCACGACCCTGTCCGAGGGGCGCGGCACCACCCGTCCGCTGGAAGTGCTGTTCGGTGCGCCTGATGTCGATGCCGGTGCCGTTTTGGCCGAGATGACCGCCATCGCGCCGGAATGGCTGGCCGGTTGCGCCATCCGCCCCTGCTGGTTCGAGCCGACCTTTCACAAACATGCCGGCAAATTGTGCTCGGGGTTGATGATCCACGCCGAGGGCGGGTT
>CAIWFP010000241.1 GCA_903911985.1 uncultured Sphingomonadales bacterium | reverse complement strand
TGATGGCGGGAGCGGGGGAATTCATGGGCTTTGGCCTCATTGATGATCTGGCGAATCGGGAGCGTCAAAGCGGGTCTCGTAGCGGGCGAGGTGCTGGTGGGGCTGGCGCTGGGCTTCGTGCTGCAACTGGGCTTTGCCGCGCCCACCATTGCGGCAGAGATCGTGGGCGGCGGGCTTGGCCTTGGCCTTGCCGCCAGTGTCGATCCGCAGACGGGCGCCCATTCCCCGGCGCTCGGCCAATATTACGGCGTGCTGCTGTGCCTCGTGTTTCTCGGGCTTGGCGGGCATCTGCAATGGCTGGCGCTGGTGGTGAAAAGCTATGACAGCTTCCCCCCCGGCGCGACCTGGCTGGGACCGGAGCGGCTCTCGCTGATCCTGTCCTTTGCCTCAGCGATGTTTGCCACGGCGGTGGCCATCGCCCTGCCGATTTCGCTGGTGCTGCTGCTGGTGCAGGTGCTGACCGGCGTGCTGGGGCGCTCGGCCCCGGCGTTGAACCTGTTCTCGCTGGGGCTTCCGGCGGGCATCGCGGCGGGCTTTGCGGCGATGATCGCCTCGGCACCCTTGCTCACAGACCGGCTGGTGGTGCTGACCCACGATACCATCGCGCAGATTGCGCAAGTGGTGGGGGGCTGGGCCGTGGCGGAAAGTGCTGGCGAAAAGACCCTCGCGCCATCTGAAAAGCGGCTGAAGGATGCCGCGAAGGAAGGCGATGTCCTGCGTTCGCGCGATCTGGCGTTGGCGGCGGCCACGCTGGTGGGGGCGGCGATATTGAAGATGGCGGGGCCGTGGCTGTTCGGGCGACTTTCCGCCGGCATGCGCATCGGCCTCAGCTTTGATCGCGCGGCGCTCGACCATTTCGATCCCGGCCAGTTGTTGCTGGCTCTGGGCCTGTTGGCGCTGCCGCCGGTGCTGGTGGTGGGCACCGGGGTGATGGTGGCGACGCTGGTGGCGCAACTGGGGCTTTCCGGGCAGGGGCGGTTTGTCGCGGGGGCGGCGGCGCCAAAGCCCGCGCGGCTGAACCCCATGGCCGGCCTTTCCCGCATGTTTGGGGCCCAGGGGTGGATCGAGGTGGGCAAGGGTCTGCTCAAGCTCGTTCTGCTGGGCGGCATTGCCTATGGCTGGGGCCATTCCCGCATTATGGGTCTGATGGGGCTTGGCGCGGTCGGTCTGGCCGGGCAACTGGCCTATGGCTGGCAGGCGCTGACCAGCCTGCTGCTGGCGCTGTCGGCCGGGCTGGTGGTCATCGGCGCCATCGATTGGCCCATCCAGTGGATCCGCCGCCAGCGCCGGTTGCGCATGAGCCTGCAGGAGATGAAGGACGAGCACAAGGAGGCCGACGGGTCCCCCGAGGCCAGGAATGCCCGCCGCCAGCGCCAGCGGGCTCTGGCCATGAGCGGCATTTCCGGGGCGATGAAGCAGGCGCAATTCGTGGTGACCAACCCCAGTCGCTTTGCCGTGGCGCTGGCCTATGACCCCGCCCTTGCCCCCGCCCCGGTGGTGGTGGCCAAGGGGCGCGGCGAGAAGGCCGCCGCCATCCGCCAGCTGGCCGCCGAAGCCGCCCTGCCCGTTCTCGAATATCCGTCGCTGGCCCGCTCGCTCTATTTCACCACGCAGGAACGCCAGATGATCCGCGAGGAGCTCTATGTCGCGGTGGCCGGCGTGCTCAGCTTTGTCTTCTCGCTGAAACGCGGCGAGGATCGCGCGGCGCCCGAGGTGGAGGTGCCGGCAAGCTTGCGCTTCGACGCCGATGGCCGGCCCCAACCGGAAGGCTGATCCGTGAACCCCGTGTCCCTTAATCCTGGCCGCGCGCAACCGTTCTGAGGCCCATGAGCACCATCTCCTCATCCACTCCGTCAACCTCAGCTTCTGGCACCACCACGCCGTCGTCGATCGGCGCGCAGCTGGTCACCTCGCTGGGGCTGGG
>CAIWFP010000240.1 GCA_903911985.1 uncultured Sphingomonadales bacterium | reverse complement strand
TGCCATCACTCACCCGGCCGAGGCCCGCAAGGCCCGCCAGCAGAAACGCCGACTTGCGATTGGCGGCACTGGTATCGGCGCTGCGATAGGAATCGAGAGCGCCGCTGTCCAACGCGCCGCCCGTGGGGGCCGCCAGCGCCAGCAGCGCCCAGCCCTGACTGCCCCGGTCAACCGCCGTGGACCAGCGCAGGGCATTCGCATCCAGTCCCGCCGACAGCATGGCCGCGATCAGATCCCCGGCCTGTCGCGAAAACCGGCTGTCGGCGGGCAGGCGCGCGGCGGCATAGGCGGTGAGCACGACCCGCGAATAATGCGCAATCGGCCCGCTCGCGCCATCCCACAACTGCTGCATGGCCTTCACCCGTTCGGCAGGGTCCTCGGCAACATAGGCATCGCGCAGCAGCAGGGCGCGATCCGCCGGGCCGCCAGAGATATCGTCGTCGGCGTAAATCTGACTGTAAAGATCAACCATCGCCGAGGCCGAGAGCAGCCCGGCCCCCGCCGCCCGGTCAGCCGCATCCGCCCGCGTGCCAAGACCCACCATCGGCGCGGTGGCCGAAACATAGTCATAGACCGGTGTGCCGCCCTGATTCGCCACGGCCATCAGGCTGGCTGGCGGGGTCAGCCCCGTGGCGATGGCCAGCGCATGGCGCCAGGGGGTCATGTCTCCGGCCTGCCCCCACTCGATGGTGACCGCGCGGCGCCCCTGCCCGGCGGCTCCGGCATATTTCTGCGCCAACAGCATGTCGAAGTGCCCCATGGCACCCTGATAGGTCAGGTGGTCAAGCTGAGCGAAGCCCGCCTGCCCATTACCCGAGAACACCGCGCACACCGCCTTCAGCACCTGCCATTGGCCATCGCGGCGCGCCCCGCTTTGGCCAGCGCCCTGATACCCCGCAACGGGGCAGATGCCGGTAAAGTCCGTCGTGGCGACATAGGCATCAAGCGCGGCCTGGGTGAGTTCGGGCGTATAGGCGGCCGGATCAACATCCTGCACCAGGGCCCGGGCCGCCTCACCCTCGCCCATCCGCTCCAGCAGCGCGGCGCGCATGGCGACGAATTGCGCCGGATCCACGCCCAACGGCGAATCCAGCCGCGAGGCCAGCACCCGCCGCAGCAGAATATGCCCCCAGCGCGAAACCATTGGCCCGTGGTTCCCGACCAGAGCAGCGCTCACCAGCCCACCGTCCTGCCGGGCCAGCGAAAAGGGTGGCATCCCACCCTCCCGGCTGTCAATCACCCCAATCCGCCCCAGCGAATGGCGCGCCCCGGCGGCCAGATCATAGGATGGACGCAGCCCGAGCAGGGCATCGAGCTGGTCGGGCGGCAGCGCGGCGAGCTGATCGAAGGAGGTGATGCCGGCGGGTAAGCCGGGACCGTGCCCAACCCCATCCTGATTCGCCGCGTCGGCAGGTAAAATCAGCGGAGATGCGGTGATATTCGGCGCTGCCGGCAAGGGCCCCCGCGCGACAGGCGCGGCGGAAAGCACAGCTCCACGCGGCCCATGGTCCGCCCCGCGCTCCAGACCCCAGGGAAACGCCTGCTGCGCCTGCCCCACAGCCGACAAAGCCATGGCGCCAAGCCCCAGCACGCCGCCCGCCAGCCCGACCGCCAAGCGGATCATACGCCGCCTGCCGGCCCGGTTCTGATCGCGGGAGTTCACATCACGCCGCGCTCGATTGCTTCTGGTCACGCCTGTCTCCGCAGCTTAGCTTGGCATAAGCAAAATTTTCGACGCCAAAAATACAACGCCGCGAAATTCCCGCACCATGCTTGCGCTGCCGGTTAGCGCAATTATAGGCCAAGCCGCAATGGATGACGATAATCCCCCCACTCCCGCAACGGCCTCTGGCGATGCGCCCGCGCCCAATCCTGCCGTTCACGCGGCCGAACAGGCTGATGCGCAGAGTACCGATATGGGCGCCCATTTGGCCAGGCGCCTCTCGCGCCCGGTGGTGCTGGTCGGCATGATGGGCGTTGGCAAGACCAGCCTGGGCCGCCGCCTTGCCGCCGCGCTGGGCACCGCCTTTGTCGATGCCGATGAGGAAATCGAACGCGCCGCGCAAATGACCATCCCGGAGATCTTCGCCACCTATAATGAGGCCTATTTCCGTGATGGGGAGCGGCGGGTTATCGCCCGGCTGCTCGGCGCGGGCGAGGCCGGGGCGGACGCGCCAGCCCCCCCCGCCAGCGGCAGGCCCAAGGTAATCGCCACCGGCGGCGGCGCCTTTTGCGACCCGGCGACCCGGGCACTCATTCTGGAACGGGGCATTGCCGTGTGGCTCGATGCCGACCTCGACACACTGGTGGAGCGCACCGCCCGCAAGGAAAACCGGCCGCTGCTGCGTCAGGGAAACCCCCGCGAAATTCTCGGCCGCCTCAAAACCGAGCGCCAGCCTTTCTATGTTCAGGCACCGATTCATGTGATGAGCGGCAGAATGCCCCATGCCCGCACGCTGGGCCTCGTGCTGGACGAGCTGACCCGCTGGCTGGACGCCAACCCCGCCCCATCCGCAACGGAACCCCGCGCATGACCGTCATCCCCGTCGATATTGCCGGTCGCCCCTACGAGGTGCGGATCGGCTCCGGCCTGCTGGCCGATGTGGCGGGGCAATGCGGCACCCGCCTGCGTAAACCCCATGTGCCCATCGTCACCGACGCGAATGTCCACGCGGCCTGGGGGGCGGTGGTCGAAGCCTCGCTAAGGGCGGCGGGCAAGCAGGCCCTGTGGCGCATTCTCCCGCCCGGCGAGGCGACCAAGAGCTGGGAGCATCTTTCCGCCACGGTCGACTGGCTGCTGGGTCACGAGGTTGAGCGGGGCGATCATATTCTGGCCCTTGGTGGCGGGGTCATTGGTGACCTCACCGGCTTTGCCGCCGCCATATTGAAGCGCGGCTGCCATTTCATCCAATTGCCCACCACCCTGCTGGCGCAGGTCGATTCCTCCGTCGGCGGCAAGACCGCGATCAACACCCCGGCGGGCAAGAACCTCGTCGGCGCGTTTCATCAACCCGCGCTGGTGCTGGCCGATCTCGACGCGCTCGCCACCCTTCCCGCGCGGGAACTGGCTTCGGGCTATGCCGAGGTGGTCAAATACGGGCTAATCGACGATCCCGCCTTTTTCGCATGGTGCGAGGCGCATGGCCGAGCGGTTTTGGCGGGCGATGCCAATGCCCGGGCCCATGCCGTGGCGACCTCTGTGGCGGCCAAGGCACGCATCGTGGCGCAGGACGAATTCGAGACCACCGGCATGCGCGCCCTGCTCAACCTCGGCCACACCTTCGGCCATGCGCTGGAGGCGGAAACCGGATTTTCCAACCGGCTGCTGCACGGTGAGGGCGTGGCGCTGGGCATGGTGCTGGCGGCGCGCTTTTCCGCCCGGCGCGGACTGATGGGCGAAGCCGAGGCCGAGCGCATCGCCGCCCATATCGCCAGCGTGGGCCTTCCCGCCGATGTTCGGGCGCTGGGGCTGAACGTCTCGGGCGGGCAATTGGCCGCCCATATGCTCCATGACAAGAAGGTGGACGCCGGCCGCCTCGCCTTCCTGTTGATGCGCGGCATTGGCCAGACCTTCCTTACCAAGGATGTGAGTCTGGCGGAAGTTTCGGATTTTCTGGCGGATGAGTTGAAGGGCTAGGGCCCTAGCCGAACACCGCCATGGATTGCATGCCCGTCATCACCGGCTCACCCATGGCGTTCCACACCTCCATGATCTGGCTGGAACAGCCATTCGCGGCATAGCTCGCCCGGGAACGCAAAAGCCACCAACCGTCGCGAGTCTCGGGATTGTCGGTGAGCAGATTGGCCTGCCATAGCATCGAACTGGCGGGAGCCCGGCTGTCCAGCATCGGCAATACGGCCGGGGGCGCGACATCCGCCACCAGCAACAGCTCGGTGACCGCATCCAGCCCCTCACGCTCCATCAAGCGAACCCAGCGGCACACCTCGGGGCGTTTCTCCAGCGATCTCGGCGTGGCATAACGCATATCGATATGCTCTTTGAAAAAAGACGGGGAATGGGGCGCCGGTTCGACCACCACCGCATCCTCGGGCGGCACCGCATCAGCCGGCGCCGGGCAGTCATTGAGGTGCAACGCGCTGGGCACCGGCCGCATGAACACAAAACTGGCGGACAGGCCCACCGCGCCATCGCGCAGGATCTCCGCACTGGCCCAGGTGGCGTTCTTGCCTTGCCGCAGCTTGCGGGCGCGAATCTCCACCGGACCGAACAACGGGCCGATAAAGCTGATCGCGGCGGAGCGCAGCGGCGGCAACCCGGCGCCGCATTGCTGGCGCGCCGCGCTTAACGCCAGAGCGGTGGAAAACCCGCCATAGGCCGTGCGCCCCTGATGCCAATCATCGGGAACGGTGAGGGCAAAGCCGCCCTCGCGCGGCTCCACCCCCGCCAGCGTGGCGGCAAAACTCATTCCAGTTCGAGAATGATGGCATCCACCGCCAGGCTTTCACCCGCCTTGGCATTGAGTGATTTGACCGTGGCGCTCTTCTCGGCGCGCAGGATGTTCTCCATCTTCATGGCTTCCACCACCGCCAGCGGTTGACCCGCCTCGACCTTGTCGCCAACGCCGACATGCAGCGCCACCAGCAGCCCCGGCATCGGGCAGATGAGGAAGCGCGAAAGATCCGGCGGCACCTTTTCGATCATGTGGCTGGTCAGCGGCGCCAGACGCGCCGGCAGAATCTCCACCTTGTGGATGGCGCCGCGCGTGGTCATCTTCAGCCCGTTGCGGGTCGGCTCGACCTTCACCACCAGCACATCGGCGCCGATCTCGGCACGCACAATGCGGTCACCCGGGGTATATTCCATCGCCAGATCGACCAGAGCGCCGTCGACCGTCACCTCGTCCTCGCTCAGCGAGACAGCATGGCGAACACCGGCGATCTTCACGCTCCAGTCGCTGGGCGGCTGCAGGTGATTGGCCAGCTGCCCATCGACATTGCGGGCGCGATCGTCGCGGGCGGTGGCGATGAAGGCGGCGATGGCCGCCAACTCCGCCTTCAGCGCGTCGGAAGTGGCCGCGCCATGGAAGCCTTCGGGATATTCCTCGGCGATGAAGCCGGTGGTGATCTCGCCGCTGCGGAAACGCGGGTGCTGCATGATCGCCGAGACGAAATCGATGTTGTGGCCCAGCCCCTCGATCTCGAAGCTGTCGAGCGCGGTGATCTGCTTGTCGGCCGCCTCGTCGCGCGTCTTGCCCCAGGTTACCAGCTTGGCGATCATCGGGTCATAGAACATGCTGACCTCGCCGCCCTCATAGACGCCATCGTCCACGCGGATGCCATCCACGCCCCGGCGCCCATTTTCGGCGCCATCGTCGGTCCAGCCAGCAACCGGCGGATTGTAGCGCACCAGACGGCCCGTGGAGGGCAGGAAGCCGCGATAGGGGTCCTCGGCATAGACGCGGTTCTCGATGGCCCAGCCGTCGATCTTTACGTCATCCTGCGTGAGAGACAGCTTCTCGCCCGCTGCCACGCGGATCATCTGCTCGACCAGATCGATGCCGGTGATGGCCTCGGTGACGGGATGCTCCACCTGCAGGCGGGTGTTCATTTCGAGGAAGTAGAAGCTCTCGCCCGTGGGGTCCGCGCCCGAGACGATCAGTTCCACCGTGCCCGCGCTATAGTAACCCACCGCGCGGCTGAGGGCGACGCATTGCTCGCCCATCGCCTTGCGCATCTTGGGGGTGACGAAGGGCGACGGGGCCTCTTCGACGACCTTCTGGTGGCGGCGCTGGATGCTGCACTCGCGCTCGTTGAGATACAGAATGTTGCCG
>CAIWFP010000239.1 GCA_903911985.1 uncultured Sphingomonadales bacterium | reverse complement strand
CGGTTGCGCCGCATCGTGGTGGACCGTTCGCTCAAGCCGCTGGGCATCACCCGTTCGCAATGGTGGGTTCTGGCCTTTCTTTCGCGCCGCGACGGCATGACCCAGACCGCGCTCGCCGCCGATCTCGACCTGACCAAGGTGGCCATTGGCGGGCTGATAGACCGTATGGAAGCGGGCGGCTTTGTCGAACGCCGCGCCGACGAGCGGGATGCCAGGGCCCGCCGTGTGTTTCTTACCAAGGCGGGCCAGAAGCTCGTTTCGACCATCCGCGAGAATGTGGACATTGTCGAAACCGAGATTTTGACCGCCGTATCCGAAAACGAACTCGATCAGGCAGCGGCCGTGCTGCTGCAGATCAAGGAGCAGTTGATCAACATGATTGGCGGCGATCCCGACAAGCAGGAAATCTAGACTGCTCCACACAACCAATGGAGGATTAAGTGAAGGGTTTGGCAGGCAAAGTAGCCATCGTGACCGGCGGTGGACAGGGTATTGGCAGGGCGCTCGTGCTGCGTCTGGCGCAAGAGGGCTGCAAGGTCGCGATCTTCGATCTCAGCCCCGAGGCCGGGGCGGAAACCGCCAAGCTGGCGGGCGACGCCACCGTGCGCACCTGGCAGGTCGATGTCAGCGATTTTGACGCGGTGCAGGCCGCTGTCGAAGCGGTCGAGAACGAACTGGGCCCGGTCTGGGCGCTGGTCAACAATGCCGGCTGGGACAAGCCACAGCCCTTTCTGGCAACCGATCCGGCCTTTTGGCAGAAGGTCATTGCCATCAACCTCAACGGCAATCTCAACACCCATTTCGCGGTGGCCGGGCGCATGGCCCAGCGCGGCGGCGGGCGGATCATCAACATCGCCTCGGACGCGGCCCGCGTCGGCACCGCCAACGAGGCGGTCTACTCGGCCTGCAAGGGCGGTTTGATCAGCTTCACCAAGTCGATCGCCCGGGAACTGGCGCGCAAGAACGTGCTGGCCAACTGCGTCTGCCCGGGGCCGACGAATACGCCGATGATGGCCTCTGTCGTCGGCGAAGGGCCCGAGGCCGAGAAGTGGAAGGACGCGATGGTTCGCGGCATTCCGCTGCGCCGCATCGGCGAGCCGGAAGATTATGCCGGCATGGTCGCCCTGCTCGCCTCGGACGATGGCGCCTTCATCACCGGCCAGGCGATTTCGATCTCTGGCGGTCTCACCATGCTCTGACGATGACGATGGATGGTCCCCATCACGTTGACGGTGACTGGCAACCGGTCGAGGTGACGAATGGCGGCGCGTGGACAGTCGGGTGCGTTTGGCTCGACTTTGCCGCGAACCGCTACGCGCTTCGGGTTGCGGCCCACCACTGCAACGGGCTGGGGACCATGCATGGCGGAGCGATGGCGACTTTTCTCGATGGGCAGGCGATTGCCGTCAACCGGCTCGCCCCGGATGGCAGCAATCACACGCCGACGATATCGCTCCACGTCGATTATCTGGCACCGCCGGCCATCGGCGACTGGCTGATGGCCGACGTCACCCTCGTCAAAACCACCCGCACCATGATTTTCACCCAGGCGATCGTGACTGTCGGCACCCGTGCCGTCGCCCGGTCCCACGCGATCTACAGCAACAGCCAAGGAAAGGTTCAGCCATGAGCGCCGCACCCCAGTTCGAAGACATCATCTATGAAGTTCGCGGCCGCGCCGCATGGGTCATCATCAACCGCCCCAAGCTCTATAACGCCTTCCGCGCGCAAACGATCGAGGAGCTGATCACTGCCTTCAAGCTGGCGGCCGACGACAAGGGCGTTTCCTCGGTGGTGCTCACCGGCGCCGGCGACAAGGCCTTCTGCACCGGCGGCGACCAGAGCGCCAAGGACGGGCAATACGACGGTCGCGGCATCGTTGGCCTGCCGATCGATGAATTCCAGTCGATCATTCGCGATATCCCCAAGCCCGTCATCGCCCGGATCAACGGTTTTGCCATTGGCGGCGGCAATGTCTTCGCCACCCTGTGCGACCTCAGCATCGCCGCCGACACCGCCAAGCTGGGGCAAGTCGGGCCGAAGGTCGGCTCGGTCGACGCTGGCTGGGGCACGGCCTTCCTCGCCCGCCATGTGGGTGACAAGAAGGCCCGCGAAATCTGGTATCTGAACCTTCAGTACTCCGCTCAGGAAGCCATGGAGATGGGTCTGGTCAACAAGGTCGTCCCGGCGGCGGACCTCGATGCGGCGGTCAACGAGTGGACCGAGATGCTCGGCCAGCGTTCGCCCACGGCGCTGGCGCTCGCCAAGCGCAGCTTCAATGCCGACAGCGACAACATCCGGGGCATTTCCATGCTGGCGCTGAACTCGGTCAAGCTGTTCTACGATACCGAGGAATCGAAGGAAGGCATGCGCGCCTTCCAGGAAAAGCGCGCGCCCGATTCTCACGCCTTCGTGAAGTAACGGCACAGGGACGCAGGTCATGACCACACCCATCCTGCGTCCCGGTGATCTGGCGTCGGCCCTGCCTGCGGGCGGGCTGACGCTGGTTTCGTCCTGCTCGGCGGAATCCAGCCTGCTGGCGGCCGAGATCGCCTCGGCGGGCGATGCGCTGGGCGACATGGCATTTTCCGGCATTTTCGTACCCGGCCTCAACCGGCAGGACTGGCGGGCCGGTGCCGACAGCCGGGTGCTGACCTTTTTCCAGACACCGGAATTGCGTAAAACGGCGCAGCGCAGCCGCTTCCTGCCGCTGTGCTATCAGGATATCCTTGCGCTTTATCGGCGCCAGCCCCCGCAGGCGGCGCTGTTCATGTGCTCCCCGCCCGACGAACATGGCAATTGCAGCTTCGGCACCGAAGTCGCCTTCATCGCCGCCCTGTGGCGCGATATTCCCACCCGCATCGCCCATATCAACCCGGCGATGCCCCGCACGCCCGGTGACCCCGGCATCCCCTATGCCGAACTTACCGCCGCCTTCGAGGGCGAGCAGGCGCTGCTGGGCATGGGTGGCGGCGAACCCGATGAAACCAGCCTGACCATTGCCGGGCTGGTGGCCGGCCTCGTGCCCGATGGCGCCACCATCCAGACGGGTTTGGGCAAATTGCCCGATGCCGTGCTGGCTGCACTATGCGGCCACAGGAACCTGTGCTTTCACAGCGGGCTGATCGGCGATGGCGCTCTGGCCCTGCTCGCCTCGGGCGCGATGGCGCCGGGGCCCTCGGCGCTGGTCGGCGTCGCCATCGGCAGCGAGGCGCTTTACCGGGGGCTCGACCACCCCCATTTCCAGTTCCGCCCGGTCAATGTCACCCATGACCCCGCGACTTTGGCGGGAATCGACCGGCTGGTGACAATCAATTCGGCGATGGAGGTCGACCTGTTCGGTCAGGCCTATGCCGAGGCGTCATCGCGCGGCTTCCAGTCCGGCCCCGGCGGCGCCAGCGACTATGCGCGGGGGGCAAGACGCGGCCCGGGGGGCTTGCGCATCATCGCCCTGCCCGCCGCGGCCAGGGACATCAGCCGCATCGTCCCGCCCGGCGCCGGGCATGGCCCCGTCTCGCTCTCCCGGTTCGACATCGACATCATCGTCACCGAACATGGCATCGCGGACCTGCGCGCGCTCGATTACCCGCAGCGCGCCGCGGCCCTCATCGCCATCGCCGCGCCGGAACACCGCGATGCGCTGTCATCGGCATGGCGCGGCGTCGCGGCACAAATCTAGGCGCGTTCAACGAAGCCGCTTAAGGGAGAGTTTTACATGGCTGCACACAAGGTCATCATCAGCTGCGCGATCACGGGGTCGATCCACACCCCCTCGATGTCGCCCTATCTGCCGGTCACGCCCGAGGAAATCGCCGAGAGCGCGCTGGGCGCGGCCGAGGCGGGGGCGGCCATCGTCCACCTGCACGCGCGCAACCCGGTTGATGGGCGGCCCGACCAGACGCCGGAAGCCTTCGCGCCCTTCCTTCAGGTCATCAAGCAGGCCTCGGATGTGGTGGTCAACCTCACCACCGGCGGCTCGCCCTATATGCCCGTGGAAGAGCGCGTGCGCCCGGCCGAGGTGTGGAAACCCGAGGTCGCCAGCCTCAACATGGGCTCGATGAACTTCGGCCTGTTCCCGATGCTGAAACGCTACAAGGAGTTCAAGCACGACTGGGAAGAGCCGATGCTGCGCAATTCGGACGACCTCGTGTTCCGTAACAGCTTCAAGGATATCCGCTATGCGCTGGAGACACTGAACGCCACCGGCGCCCGCTACGAGTTCGAGTGTTACGACACCAGCCACCTCTATAATCTGCATTATTTCTGGCAGGAAGGCTTGGTGCAGGCACCGCTGTTCATCCAGACCTGCTTTGGCCTGCTGGGCGGCATCGGCGCGCATCCGGATGATGTGATGCACATGAATCGCACCGCCGACCGCCTGTTCGGCGACAATTACCGCTGGTCGGTGCTGGCGGCGGGCGCCAACCAGATGAAGGTGGCGGCGATGGCGGCCAGCATGGGTGGTCATGTCCGCGTGGGGCTGGAGGATTCGCTGTGGCTGGGTCGCGGCGAACTTGCGCCCACCAACGCCTCGCAGGTCACCCGCGTGCGCCAGATCATCGAGGGCCTCGGCCTCGATATCGCAACCCCCGCCGAGGCCCGCGACATCCTCAGCCTCAAGGGTGGTGACAAGGTTGGTTTCTGACCCTCTCCTGCCGCTGGCGACCTGCCTCTCGCGCCATCCCCCGGCGCGCGAGGCGATCGTCCACGCCGGGCAACGCTGGAGCTTTGGCGCGCTGGACCGGCGCGCGGCACAGCTTGCGGCGTGGCTTGGCGGGCGCGGGGTTGCGCCAGACGATCTCGTCGCCTTCGCCCTGCCCAATGGTCCAGAATTTCTCGCCCTCACCTTCGCGATCTACGCCTGCGGGGCCACACCCGCTCCGCTCTCCACCAAGCTGCCGAAGGCGGAGCTGGACCCCATCCTCGCCACCATGCGGCCCGGCTGCTTCATCGCCGAGCCCGATCTGCCCGCACCCGGCGCAAACGACCCGGTCGAACCGCCACACACACCGCACATCGCCGCCTCGTGGAAGGCCTGCACCAGTGGCGGCAGCACCGGCCAGCCCAAGGTCATCGTCGATGGCCGCCCGGCGG
>CAIWFP010000238.1 GCA_903911985.1 uncultured Sphingomonadales bacterium | reverse complement strand
CTGTGGGGCAAGGATTACGAGGCGCTGGAACTGCGCGCTTTGCGCCGCGAGGCCTTTCTCGCCTCGGCGCGCTTTGCCGCCATGGCCCGTGGACAACAGGCCGGCTGAGGCTTCAGCACAAACCTATTTCCCCGCCCACTCCGCAACCTGCGCCGCGACATCATTGGCCGCGCGGTTCAGCGCCGGGGCCACAGACCCGGCATGGGGGGATACACCGGGCTCCATCACCTCGAAGCGCCGTGAGGAAAGGGTGCCATCCGCCCCCTGCCACAGCGCCTCGAAACGCACCACAACGGCATGGGCCCGCGCGTCATAGCCCATGGCCAGCAACCGGCCAGACAGGCGCCGCGAACCCACCGGCGCGGGCTGGTCATCCTCCAGCACCACCGCCCCGCCCTTTTCGGCACCCCTCACCCGCAGCGCCTCGGCCAGCAGGCCGCGAAACAGGCGGGCGGGCGGCTCGACAAAGGCGATATCGGGCAGATAGGCCACCCGCGTGTCATCCACCTGCACCGCCACCCGGTTAACCGCCAGCGCGCGATCGGTCACCGGCTCGGCAACAAGGATGGGCACGCCGCCGCTCTGCCCGGCCCCGGCCCGAAGGCTGGCCTCGGGCGTGAGGCGGATAAGGTGGCCGGGCGCCTTGCCGCCGCCCAGATCGACGCAACCCGACAGGCCGGCGCAGAGTGTTGTCAGCGCCGCGACCAGCACCCCCGAAGTCAATGCCCGCCGCATGGTGCCCCCTGTTTTAACCGGCCCGTTCATGGATGATACTCCGGCAGCTTCTGCCCGCCCACGGCGCCAAGGCCCTGCTCGTTGATCCGCTCGGTCAGCTCGCGCAGGGCCCGCGTCGTGGCCTTGAGCTCGCGCAGCTCGGCCTCCGCCTCGGGCAGGGTGGATTGGCTGAACTGATGGGCGGCAGGCTGGGCATCACCCAGCGTGGCGTGCAGGCTATCGGCGGCGGCCTTGGCGGATTTCAGCGTATCGGCGAGCTGGCGGACAAGCCCGCTCCCACCCGGATCCAGCGCCTTGTTGGCGGAGGTGGCCACCTTCTGGAATTCGGCCAGCGTCTGGTCGGCCTGCAGCAGGGTCGCGTCCAGATCGGCCACCGTCTTGGCCATTTGCGGCGAGGATTTGGCCAGCGTGCCGGTGAACTGGTTGGTATTGGCCAGAATGCCGCTGATCGCCCGCTGATTCTGCGCCGAAAACACCTCGTTCAGCCGCAGCGAGAGCGTGGTGAGATGGTCCATCAGGATCGGCGCGCTGGTCAGCAGCGCCCCCAGCCCCGAACGCATCGGCGGGATGACCGGCTCGCCATCGGGCCCCGGCGCGGTTATCGGCGGCGCGCCATTCTTGCCGCCGGAAAGCTGGATGGTCGACAGGCCGGTGAAGCTGCCCTGAATCGTGGCGGTGGTGCCCACCAGAATGGGGATCTTGTGATCCACCGCAATGCGCACCCGCACCACGCTGGGGTCCTGCGGCCAGACCTCGATCTGGCTGACCTGCCCCGCCGGAACCCCGGCATAGGATACCTCCGCCCCGCGCGTCAGCCCATCGACCGATTGCAGGAAATAGATGTCGTAAGTGTCGCGCTGCCCCCGGTCGAGCCGGGCGATCCACACGGCAAAGCCCGCCACCAGCGCCAACAGCACCAGCGTCGCCGCCCCCACCCAGACATAATTGGCGCGTGTCTCCATAAATCCCTTATGCCCCGCTCGCCCCGTGCCCGCTAGCCCCGAACCCGCTAACACCGTGCTCCCTGGCACCGTGCTCCCTGGCACCGTGCCCGCTAGCCCCGTAATTGTCCATCGCCGCCCGGCCACGCGGGCCGTTGAAATAGGTCTGTATCCAGGGATGGTCGCTGGCCAGCAGCTCCGGAATCGTGCCGATGGCGATCACCCCCCCGTCGGCCAGCACCGCCACCCGGTCGCAAATGGCATGCAGCGTGTCGAGATCATGGGTGATGAGGAATACGGTGAGGCCCAGCGTGTCGGTCAGCTCGCGGATGAGGTGATCGAAGGCGGCGGCCGCGATGGGATCCAGCCCGGCGGTCGGTTCATCGAGGAACAGCAGTTCCGGGTCGAGCGCCAGCGCCCTTGCCAGCGCCGCGCGTTTCTTCATCCCGCCCGACAGTTCCGAGGGATATTTGTCACAAGTCTCGGGCGGAAGGCCAGAGAGCGCCACCTTCAGCCCGGCGATCTCGCGCGCGAGGGCGGGCGAGAGGGCGGGGTAGAATTCCTTCAGCGGCACCTCGATATTCTCGGCCACGGTGAGGGTGGAAAACAGCGCCCCGCCCTGAAACAGCACCCCCCAGCGCGAGCGCAGATCCGCCCCGCCAATGGCACCCGCGCCCTCGCCAATCTGCGGCTGCGCCTGTTCCTCGTCATCGCCGCCGGCCATGCCGTGGCCCAGCACGGTGATCTGCCCCGCCTGCGGGTGCTGCAACCCGATGATCGAGCGCATCAGCACCGATTTGCCGGTGCCCGAGCCGCCCACGACGCCGAGAATCTCGCCGCGCCGCACGGTGAGCGACAGGCCGTCGTGCACCTTGTGCGGCCCGAAGGCGTTGACCAGCCCCGCAATGATAATTGGCACCTCTGGCGGCGTCTCGGACGGGGGGGATTGTGTCATCTCCACCCCGCTCATTTCCAGCCGACAGCGGTGAAAAACACCGCGAAAAACGCGTCCAGCACAATAACCGCGAAGATGGCCTGCACCACCGCCTGCGTCGTGCGCCGCCCCACCTCCTCGGAATTGCCCGTCACCTGCAGCCCCTGATAGCACCCTGCCATGCCGACAATCAGCCCGAACACCGGCCCCTTGATCAGGCCGACCCACAGGTCATTCATCGGCAACACCTCCTTGATGCGGGTAAGGAAGGTGAAAAAGGGGATATCGAGCGCGAAATTGCCCACGGTCGCCCCGCCGATAATCGCGATGACCGCCGAATAGAACCCCAGCAGCGGCAGCATCAACACCGACGCCAGCACGCGGGGCAGCACCAGAGCCTCCATCGGCGAGACACCGATGATGCGCATGGCGTCGATCTCCTCGGTCAGCTTCATCGTGCCCAGCTGCGCGGCAAAGGCGCTGCCCGAACGCCCCGCCACCATGATCGCGGTCATCAACACCCCCAGCTCGCGCATGGAGAGGCGCCCGGTCAGGTTGATGGTATAGATCTCGGCCCCGAATTGCTGAAGCTGCACCGCGCCCTGCTGGGCGATAACGACGCCGATAAGAAAGCTCATCAAGCCGATGATCAGCAGCGAATTGACCCCCACCAGCTCCATCTGATGCACCAGCGCCTTGAGGCGAAAGCGCCGGGGGTGACGCAGCATGGCGCCAGCCGCCACCATCAGCGCGCCAAAAAAGCCCAGCACATTCACCGCGCCATGCCCCGCGCCCGTCACATCGCGGCCCAATTCATCCAGCAGGGCAAAGGCGGGCGGCAGATGCTCTGGCGCCGGGGATGGTTCGGGCACGGTGGCCGGCATGGTCGCGCGCACCGCCGCGATCAGCCTTGCGGGCTTCTCCGAGGCGCCGGTAATGGTTGCCCCCCAGCCCCGCGCCAGGCGGCATATCAGCCATGCCCCGGCGGTGTCGATCTCGTCAACACCGGCCAGATCGATGGCGGCCACACGCGTTTCCCCAGCCTCCTCCAGCGCGCGCAGATCGCGATCCAGCCCGGCGATGCCGGACACCAGCAACGCGCCCGACAGCACCAGTGTCTGTGCGCCATCAGCGTCGGCGCGCAGGGTAAAGGTTGGCTCTTGCTCCATACCCGCCGACTTCTGCGGGAAAACGCGGCGGCGGGCAAGCATCGGTCGTGGTTTGGACGCTCTGCTGGCAGCTATCCTGCCCCGGAAGTGCCCAAACCCCTGCACCAACCGCTCTGTGGGCCTTGCGCGGGCGCAAGGGGGCGGGCTATGCGCGCTGCATGACCGAGACGACCAGCCCTGAGCAAAACAGCCCTCCGCAACTCGACAAGACCTTCGATCCCGCCGCGATCGAGGCCAAATGGTATGCACATTGGGAACAGGGCGGGTTGTTCCGCCCGGATCGGCCCGATGCCACCCCCTTCACCATCGTCAACCCGCCGCCAAATGTGACAGGCAGCCTCCATGTCGGCCACGCGCTGGACAATACGCTGCAGGATATTGTCATCCGCTACGAACGGCTGCGCGGCAAGGACGCTCTCTGGGTGGTCGGCACCGACCACGCCGGCATCGCCACGCAGATGGTGGTGGAGCGGCAGCTGGAGGCCAAGGGCGACAAGCGCACCAACTATTCGCGCGAGGCCTTTGTCGACAAGGTGTGGGAATGGAAGGCGGAGAGCGGCGGCACCATCACCAGCCAGCTGCGGCGGCTGGGTTGCTCGATGGACTGGAGCCGCGAGCAATTCACCATGGACCCGCATTTCACCGAAGCGGTGGTGAAGGTGTTTGTCGATCTCTACAACGAAGGCCTGATCTATCGCGACAAGCGGCTGGTCAACTGGGATCCGAAGCTGAAGACCGCCATCTCCGACCTTGAGGTGGAGACCCGCGAGGTGGCGGGCAGCTTCTGGCATTTCCGCTATCCCCTCGCTGATGGCGCGCTATTGGCAGACGGTCGCGACCACATCATCGTCGCCACCACCCGCCCGGAAACCATGCTGGCCGATATGGCCGTGGCGGTGAACCCCGAGGACGAACGTTACGCCAGCGTCGTCGGCAAATTCATCACCCTGCCCATCACCGGGCGGCGCATTCCCATCGTGGCCGACGAGCACGCCGATCCGGCGCTGGGCTCTGGCGCGGTGAAGATCACGCCAGGGCATGATTTCAACGACTTTGAAGTTGGCAAACGCGCAGGGTTCAAACCCGCCGAAATGCTCAACATGTTCGATGCCGAAGCCAATGTCGTGCAGGTCAGCGATGGCCTCATTCCGGCGGAATTCGTGGGGCTGGAACGCTTCGCCGCGCGCAGCCAAGTGGTGGAGCAACTGAAGGCGGCAGAGCTGCTCGTGCTGCACCCGGTGAAGGGCAAGGCCAAAGACGGCGAGGAGCCCGAGGTGACCTACCTCGACGCCGAAGCCCGCACCATCCAGACCCCCTATGGCGACCGGGGCGGCGTGGTGATCGAACCATGGCTGACCGACCAGTGGTATGTGAACGCCGCCGAACTCGCCAAGGCCCCGATAGAGGCGGTGCGCTCCGGCGCCATCGAGATCGTGCCCAAAGCTTGGGAAAAGACCTTCTTCAACTGGATGGAGAATATCCAGCCTTGGTGCGTGAGCCGCCAGCTGTGGTGGGGGCATCGGATACCGGCGTGGTATGGGCCCAGCAAGGACGCCGCCGCCACCGGTGAAGCCCGCCTCGCATCCATGTCATCGTGGAATGAAGATTACCGTGTTGTAGCCATTGATGAAGACGAAGCCCGCCTGATTGCCGCCAAACATTACGGCGTTTCACCGGATGAAATTCACTTTGACAAGGAATTGGCCGACGGCGGATTGCGGGGGGAAGGCGTTTACGCACTTCGCCGCGATCCTGACGTCCTCGACACCTGGTTCTCCTCCGCCCTGTGGCCCTTCGCCACCCTCGGCTGGCCGGACGAGAACGCCGCGCTCTATCAGCGCCACTACCCCAACGATCTGCTGATCTCGGGCTTCGACATTCTGTTCTTCTGGTGCGCGCGCATGGCGATGCAGGGGCTGCACTTCAATCGCGATGCGAATGGCGCGCCG
>CAIWFP010000237.1 GCA_903911985.1 uncultured Sphingomonadales bacterium | reverse complement strand
CGCGTCGCCTGCAGCAGCGGCGCCGCATCGGCCAGATCAATGCCGAACTTGCTGGCCAGCGCGATCTCGGAATATTCGGACGACACCCGCAACCGCACACACAGCGACAGATCCTCCGCCGCGCTGCCATCGGCACCACGAGTAGCCTCGACGATCTTGGCCAGCTCCTCGTGGGTATCGAGGCTGAAGGTGCGCACACCGTGGATGTGATAGGCCTCGGCGATGGCGGCGGCGGGCTTCACCGGGTGCATGAAGCACAGCACGGCTTCAGCCCCCAGCGTCTCGCGCACCAGCCGCACCTCGGCGATGGAGGCAGTGTCGTAATGGGTGATACCGGCGTGCCACAACTCGGCCAGCAGATCGGGCGAGGGATTCGCCTTCACCGCATAGAGGCTCTTGCCCGGAAACTTCTCAACGAAGAATCGGGCGGCGCGGGCGGCAGCCTGCGGGCGATTGAGAATAACGGGTTCGTTGGGCGCGAGGGCGCGAACTACAGCCGGTGCATCAGGATGGATGTGCAATTCAAGGGACCCCCAATAGGCCTTGCGGCCAGAACACATAGGACGAAGCTGCCTTGCGGTTTGGAAGTCCCCATGGGGCAGCGGAGGGTCGCTATAGGCGAAGGCCCGAAATCCGCAAGAAAAAATGCGGGGCGCCCGCGCATAAATGACGCGACTCGCGCAAAATCGCGCCCAGTCAAACCCCTAAGCCCCTTGGATAAAACCGCAGCCGACCCCCAGCCTCAGCTCAGCCGGTCGCGGAAGGCCTCCCAGCCGAATCGCCGCACACATTCAAGCCTGTCATCGGCCGAATCCCAGAGCCAGATCGAGGGCAGCGGCACGCCGTTGAAGGTGGTGGTCTTGACCATCGAATAATGCGCCTGATCGAGAAAGGCGAAACGCGCGCCCGGCGCCACTTCGCCCGGCATCCGGTAATCGCCAATCACATCGCCCGCCGGACAAGACGGCCCGCCAAGACGCACCACATCATCGCCCCGATCGATTATGGGCAATGGCTCGCCCGCCTCCGACGCAGCCCTCTCACCCAGCATCGCCGGACGATAGGGCGCCTCGATCACATCGGGCATATGACAGGTGGCGGAAATATCGGTGATCGCCAGATGCATCCCGTTCCACGCGGTATCGAGAATGGTCCCCACCAGAATCCCCGCATCCAGCGCCACCGCCTCACCCGGCTCCAGATAAAGCTCGCAACCCGCCTCGGCCTTCACCGCGCACAGGAACGCCACCAGCGCCTCGCGATCATAATCGGCCCGGGTAATATGGTGCCCCCCGCCAAAGTTCAGCCAGCGCACCGGCCCGCCATTGGCCGCAAGATAAGGCGCGACAGCGGCGCGCACCGCCGCCCAGGTCTCGGCCAGCGGCGCGAAATCCTGCTCGCACAGCGCATGGAAATGCAGCCCCGTCACACCCGCAAGGTGTTCAGCCCGCAACTGCTCCACCGGAAAGCCCAACCGGCTGAACAGCGCGCAGGGGTCATACTTGGCCACCTCGCCCGTGGCATGCTGCGGGTTGATGCGCAGGCCCACATCAAACCCCGCGCCCTGCCCGGAATCCCTGGCAGCCGCCAACACAGGGCCAAACCGCGCGATCTGCCCCGGCGAATTGAAAATCACATGGTCGGATATCGCGCAGATCTCCGGCAGATCCTCCGCCTTGTACCCCGCGCAATAGGTGGCGATCTCACCGGAATAGTAATCCCGCGCCAGCCGCGCCTCCCACAGCCCGCTGGTGCAAACCCCATCGAGATATTCGCCAATAACCGGCGCCAGTTTCCACATGGAAAAGGCCTTCATCGCCGCCAGCACCCTGATGCCCGCCCGGTCGCGCACATCGGCCAGCACGGCAAGGTTCGCCCGCAACCGCGCCACATCCACCACAAAGGCCGGACTATCCACCCGGCCCAAGTCAAACCGGGCAAAGGCCCCGGGATCGCCAGCCTTGGTTTCCATGTGAGTGACACCTTTTTGCAAAAGGGAATTTTGCAGATTTTAGAGGAATGATCAGCAGGGGCTAGCCCCTGCACCCCTTACCGTCTCCCGACGAGAGGTTACGTGAGTGCAACCATCGCATGCAAACTCCCCGTCGCGCAGCGACCTTAAAGCCTGCGGCGCTGCGGCCCGGCACAACATGGAAACCTTGGCGCCACGCCGACAAGTGTGGGAGCGCGAGGGTGGAACACCCGCGCACCTTCTCTTTAATCTAGAAAACCACCGGCCCAGCCAGTTCTTCAACCGTCCACGGCAGGCCTTGGCTATTCAGCATCGCCATAAACGGATCGGGATCCATCTGCTCGATGTTGAACACGCCCTCCCCCTTCCACGCGCCCGAAAGCATCATCGCCGCCCCAATCATCGCCGGAACCCCGGTGGTATAGGAAACCGCCTGATTGCCCGTCTCGGCAAAACAGGCCTCATGGTCACAGATGTTCTTGATGTAGAAGGTCTTCTCGACCCCAGAACCTTCGGGCGCATCCAGCGCCTCGCCCGTCGCGATATCGCCGATATTCGTCTTGCCCTTGGTCGTCGCCCCCAGCGTCGAGGGCTCCGGCAACACCGCCTTCAAAAACTGCAGCGGAATGATTGCGCGCCCCTCATACATCACCGGGTCGATGCGCGTCATGCCCACCGCCTGCAACACATTGAGGTGGGTGATATAGGCATCGCCAAAGGTCATCCAGAACCGCGCCCGCTCCAGCTCCGGCACAAAGCGGGCAAGGCTCTCCAGTTCCTCGTGATACATCATGTACATGTTCTTGGGGCCAACCCCCTCAAAGTCGAACGACACCTTGCGGCTCATCGCCGGCGTCTCGACAAACTGGCCATTTTCCCAATGCCGCGCCGGCGCCGTCACTTCGCGAATATTGATCTCGGGGTTGAAATTGGTGGCAAAGGCCTGCCCATGGTCGCCGCCATTGCAATCAAGGATATCCAGCTGACGGATGGTCCTCAGCTTGTGCTTCTTCAGCCACATGGCAAACACGCTGGTCACACCGGGGTCGAACCCCGAACCCAGCAGCGCCATCAGCCCGGCCGCCTTGAAGCGATCCTGATAGGCCCACTGCCAGTGATACTCGAACTTGGCCACATTCTTGGGCTCGTAATTGGCCGTATCCATATAGTTGGCGCCCGCAGCGAGGCAGGCATCCATGATCGTCAGATCCTGATAGGGCAGCGCCAGATTGACCACGAGGCTGGCCCCAATCCGCTTGATCAGGGCGGTCAGCGCCGGCACATCCTCGGCATCAATGGCATAGGTGCTGATGGCAACACCCGTGCGCGCCTTCACCGACACCGCGATGGCCTCGCACTTGCTCACCGTCCGGCTGGCGAGATGAATGTCGGAGAAAACCCCCGGGTTCATCGCCATCTTGTGCACGCAAACCGAGCTGACACCCCCTGCGCCAATCACCAGAACCTTGCTCACCACCAAACCTCCATCATCGCCCCATGCCGAAAGCCCGCGCCAGAAAACGCGAGGGGCCAATGGCGCGCATATAGCTTGCCCCGCCGACTTCTCAACCAGCCAGTCTCACCCCCGGCCAAGCCTGTGGTCAAAGCTGTGAATTGCAATACAACTGTCATCAAATCGGCCAAATTCAGGCAGGCCCCACCCGATTGCGATGAGCCATTGACCCCACCCCCCGGCCAGCGCACTCTGCCGCCTTAAGGCTCATACGCAAACCAAGGGGATATCTGATGGAGGGAATGGCAATCGTGCAGCCAGTCATCGCGCTGGCGGCATGGACGATGGTGATGTGGTTCTGGATGTATGCCACCCGCATCCCGGCAATGAACGCCGCCAATGTCGATACCGACGAGCTGGTGCTCGATCCCGACAAGTCGCTCGACGCCATCCTGCCCCCGCAAGTGCAGTGGAAAGCCCATAACTACAACCACCTGCACGAAAGCCCCACCGTGTTCTACGCCGTCGCGCTGGCGCTGGCGATCATGCACCACGGCGACGGCATCACCACACAAATCGCCTGGGTCTATGTCGCCCTGCGCGTTGCCCACTCGCTGGTGCAGGCCACGGTCAACAAGGTCATGCTCCGCTTCGCCCTCTTCGCCATGAGCAGCTTCGCGCTGATGGGCCTGATCGGCTACGCTGTCGTCGCGGCGTTTTGAGGGATGGGTTGAAATTGCAGGGATAGATGCGAGGGGGGCGTTTGATGTGCCGATTTGCCAATGCAAATCG
>CAIWFP010000236.1 GCA_903911985.1 uncultured Sphingomonadales bacterium | reverse complement strand
TCCGTATAAAGACTCGCGCGCTCATTTCTTAGAACTTCGGATGTGAATAAACCCATATCTTGGGGGACCAAAGAAGCCCAATCAAACATTTTGACTTCACTGCGGTTATTGGCATTCTGATTTGGAGCGCAGTCTGCCCGCATTTTCCCCTGTTCAAGCGCCTGTAGAAGATGACTTTTCCCAGCCCCGTTGGGTCCTGTTATCAAGCAAAAATCAGGAATGTCGGCTTCTGGAAAAGAAGTTATTGAAAGGTGTGAGCTGACAAATGTTATTTTCATGATTTCTTATCACTGTGATTTTCGGGATTTTCGGCAAAGTGATCTTTAACTACTTTATTCAAAGCGATATAATACGCAAATCATTTCAAAATTCCGCATCGGACCAAGCAATAACTACCTGAGAATCTAGAAGCGACGGGGCCGATGACGGCGTAGCGATGACGAGTTTCCCCTAAGCCACCCACAGGCTTTCGTTACACGCCAACCCTCTTCCCCGTCGCCAACCACGCGGCGCAATCAACCCCCAACCTCTCCCGCGCCACCGCCTCATACCGCGCGCTGTCCTCCGCCGTCAGCACATCGCGCCAGCGGCCGTTGGTGCCTTTGTGGATGAAGGTCTCCGCGCCGCCGTCCCAGAAAACGCCGCAGGCGGGGGTGGTGTGGGTGGCGTTCGCCTTCATCCAGGCGAAGCCGCAATGGTCGACCGCGGTTGGGAACCGGGCCTCGTCAACGGCGATATCCAGAAACGCCGCGATGCGGCGCATTTGCCCGGGCAGGTCGCGCTTCAGATCGTCGTAATGCAGCACCAGCAGGTTGGGCAGGCTGCGGATCGCCCACCAGGAGGCGACGCAATCCCAGAACGACCAGAAGGGGAAACCGTCACGATCAAGCCAATCCAGGAAATATTGCCGGATCGAGGCCGGGGGCTTGCCGATCGGCGGCCCGACCAGGCCCGGCGTGTCGTTGAGCGCGCCGTACCAGAGATCGTTGGCGTTGGCATGGTGGTTATAGAGGCTCCACACCACATCCCGCCCGTCGCGCGCGACATAGATATATTTGGCCGCCGGTGAATAGACCAGGGCATCGACCGGCAGATGGGTCTTGATGAACCGCCGGTGCCCCTGCGCCTCCAGCGCCGCGAGCTTGACCGGGGCCGGCGGCACCCGCAGGTCGAGCCAGGGCGACATCTCCGCGATCGGCAGGCTGTCGGCATCTGCGAACAGCAGCTGCCCCAGTATCTGTTGCAGCCAGGTGGTGCCCGACTTGGCGTAGGTGGCGACGACGATATCGTCGCTACGGAACGGGAAGCCGTTCCAGACCGTGCTGTCGAAATGGTGGTTATGCAGTTCGCGCTGTTTGACCGGCCACCCTGACATCGTGATCCCCCGCCATCGCTGTTCGTGGGCGGCAGCACTACTATGGCGGGCGGAGCCCTTCAATCGTTCCCTTCGCAGCAGGGGATCGCATATCGCCGGATTGCCCTTACCGATCAGCCGAAGCATCAAGATTAAGAATTTAACGCGGAGGGCGCTGAGGGAACGCAGAGGGCGCTGAGAGAAATCATCTTTCTCTGCGCACTCAGCGGTTCTCCGCGTCCTCTGCGTTAAATTCTTAACTCGGCTTTGGAAGCTTCGACCGACGCCACAGGACCAGTTCCTGGGAATTGCGGTGATAGTTTACGTATAGTGTTGGCTGTCAGGGCGATGCAATGTGCCCTGGAGACTGGGTGGTCAAGGCGACGGCAGCGGAAATCTACGCCCTGATGGCGTACTGACCGAAAATCAGGCAGGAATGCCGCATGTCCATACCCTACCGCCTGTTTGTCGGAATGACGACCGCGTCGCTGCTGATGGGCTTCGTGGCGCTGATG
>CAIWFP010000235.1 GCA_903911985.1 uncultured Sphingomonadales bacterium | reverse complement strand
CATTTGGACAAAGGTGCGAACGAGATCGTCACAGGCGTCCTTTGATGCTTCGCAAAGCACGTCCATGGTGACGCTGGAGCCTGTGCCAACGGGCGTAACTTGCCGCTTAACGACCGCCGGATATGCAGGGTAACCGGGTGGTGCGAAAGACCATATTGAATATGCCGCCTCGTCAGTGGCAATCGCCCAGCCGCGCTCCGTGGTAAAAACTACACCCGGCTTGGCATGTAGAGCGGCCATCGCCACTGCCACTGTTGGGTAGCCAATAGACGATTGCGACGCTTCTGGAAGAGGCTCTTTGACTGGTGAAGTTTCTGCCACATCAGGTGCGAGCAGCAGCAAGAGGTGCATTAATGCCCAGCCTATTCGACGATTGGAAAATCCGAACTTCATAGGCCGACGATATGGTTTATCGCATGATGGAGCAAGCGCCGCAGACTGTCAAAAACTGTTTAGCCGCGAAGCGCTACGCCTCAAGCAACACGCCACGAAGACATTAATGGGAGCGCGAGGGGGTAACCCCCTCGCATCTATCTCTTACCCTTACCCTTTAGCCCCCTACTCTCCCCCGCCCTTCCATGTGCGGCGTTCTTCGCCGGCGCGGAGGACTTCGTAGGCGAGTTGGAGGGCGTGGAAGGCGCGGGCGGCGACCTCGTCGTTGGGTTTGACGTCGGGGTGGACTTCCTTGGCCTTGGTTCGCCAGGCTTTGCGGACGGCGTCGAATTCGGCGTCGGGGGCGAGGCCGAGGAGTTCGAGGGCGCGCAGTTCGTCGCGGCTGCGGGTGCCATCGCCGGAGCTGGCCCAGCCGTAGAAGGCCGATTCGCTATAGCCCTCGTGGGTTTGGGTTTCGGCGCGTTCGCGCTCGGCGGCTTCTTCCTTGGAGAGGCCCTCGAAATAATCCCATCCGGCGTTGTATTCGGCGGCATGGGTCTGGCAAAAATACCAGCGATCGGGGCTGTTGGGCGATTTTGGCGCGGGGCAATCGCCCGCTTGCGTGCAGCCCGCCCTGTCGCACATGCGGATACGCGCCGCCTCGCGCGCGCCTTCATAGCCGCCCCAGCGTGGGAATCCCCAGTCGTTCTTGCGTCCTGCGCGGCTCATCGCCCGCAGATAGGGTGCAAGGACGGGCCGGCGCAAGGTGTGAGAGGGGATTGGCCGGCTATTTTTGCCGAAAGCCGCTTTTGCTGCATTGCAATATGCCGCTTCTCTTCCTAGATCGGCTGCCAGCAAGACCCCTGTGGCAAACGGAACCCGGATATGAGCAAGCAACTCGCCATTTCAACCTTCATCTCGGTGATGACGATGGCGGCTTTCGCGCTCTACGCGGCGCCGGCCAGTGCCGGGCAGGCAGGTCGGCCCGCGCAGGCGCTGGCGCCCATCGTACGCTGATCGCACGCTGATCGCACGCTGAGCCCGCGACGGCGGGCACGGCGCGGAGCCAGCCCTGCCGGCCACCTCCGCGCCTTTGACGTCAGATATTAGTCGACGATAACCGTGACGCCGCGACGGTTGCGCGCCCAGGCATCCTCGTTCGAGCCCATGGCGATCGGCCGCTCCTTGCCATAGGAAATGGTGCTGATGCGCCCGGCATCAATGCCCAGGCTGGTCAGAAAGTTCTTGGCGGCATTGGCGCGGCGTTCGCCCAGGGCGAGGTTGTAATCACGCGTGCCACGCTCGTCGCAATGGCCCTCGATGGTGATATGCTTGCCCGGATAGCGGGACAGCCACTGCGACTGCGCCTGCAGCGCGGCCGAGGAGACAGGGTCGATGTTGAACTTGTCGAGCGCGAAGTGGATGACATCCTGCCCGGCCATGGCCGCCATGAAATCAGCCTCGCTGCCCGGCAGGGGACCACGCAGCATGGGCGCGGGCGAATTGGACGAAACCGAGGGCGATTCGGGCGCGGGCGGCAGGTCTGCCGGAGGCTTGGGGGCGCAGGCTGCGAGTGACGCGCAACCGATCATCAGCGCGAAGCGAACCAGCCGTGGACGGCAAAGCAGAGCGGAAGGCATGTCGGTCTCCTTGAAAAGCCGCCCATACTAGCGCAGGCCGCGTCCGACAGAAAGAGGCTTTGCCGTGCCCATTCCGGGACATGACTGTCCCTTGGGACCCCTGCTACCTGCTGGGGCCCCAGGCCGGGTCGGAGGCATCGACCGGGGTGGGCAGGCGTCTTTCGTTGCGCCCGGTCAGATCCACCTGCCAGATGCCGGTGTGGCCGCTGTCACGGGTGGTGCGGAAGAATTGCACCACCCGGCCATTGGGCGACCATGTCGGCGCCTCGTCCTGCCAGCTGTCGGTGAGATAGCGCATGTCCTGACCCTGCGGTGTCATCACCGCGATGCGCAGGTTTCCGGCAATGTGGGTGAAGGCGATGAGATCGCCGCGCGGGCTCCATTCGGGCGTGGCGGCACGCCCCCCCATGAAGGTGATGCGGCGCTGGTCGGTGCCGTCGGCGTTCATCACATAGATCTGCTGGCTGCCAGAACGGTCGCTCTCGAACACGATCTTCCTGCCATCGGGCGAATAGGAGCCGCCGATGTTGATGCCGGGCGAATCGGTCAGCTGCTGGCTTGGCCCCCCTTGCGCCGAGACGCGATAGATATTGGTATTGCCGCTGATCGCCATGGAATAGAGCACCCACTGGCCATCGGGCGACCAGCGCGGCGCGAAGGTCGGGTTGCGGCTCTCGGTGATGAGGCGCTGGGTATTGGTCGCCACATCATAGACATAGATGCGCGGCGCGCCGTTGAAATAGCTCAGATAGAGGATCGAGCGGTAATCGGGCGAATAGCGCGGGGTGAGCGCGAGGGCCTGACCCGTGGTGATGAAGCGGTGGTTGGCGCCATCGGAATCCATGATGGCGAGGCGCTTTACCCGGTGATCCTTGGTGCCGGTCTCGGCGATATAGGCGATGCGGGAATCGAAGAACGGATTTTCGCCGGACAGGCGCGAATAGACCATGTCGGCGCATTTATGCGCGGCGCGGCGCCAGTCTGCGGCGGCGAACTTCCAGTTTGCCAGCTTCAGCTGTTGGCGAAGGGCGACATCATAGAGGCCGCAACTGACACCCAGCATGCCATCGTCGCCGGCCACCACCGCGCCCTGCACCAGCATCTCGGCGCCGCGCGCCTGCCAGCCGGGGAAATCGGGCGCGGCAAGCTGATCATAGGGCAGCATCGGCAGGGCCGAGGGGCCGACAGGCTTGAACAATCCATTGTTCTTCAGATCCGCCGTGATGACATCGGCAATGGCATGGCCCAGCGCCACTGTGCCACCCGCCGAGGCTGCCGTCGGCTTGTCGGCATCGGTGGCGAAGGCGGGGATGGCGACGCCGAGGTCTTGCCAGGCATTATCTGCGGTTATGGTGACCGCAAGGCCGCCCTGATCACCTGTGGGTGAAGCGGACGGCACGGATTGTGCCGCAACAGGCGAGGCGATTAGCAACAAGGGTAGAAAACGGAGAATCATCGCGACAGGTTCCAGTCGAAACGAAGCGTCAAATGCTTCCATGAATTGTAGTATTCGGGCGGAAGGGGAAAGGGTTCGGCTAGCTCCACGGCACGTATCGCCTGTTCGGCATGGCGTGCACTTTGCGGACGATTGGAATCGGTCACCCCCTCCTGACGCACCACACGCGGCGGCCCGTCAAGTGTACCATCCGGATTGAGATGCACATCAACAAAACTCACCAGCTTGTCGGCATCAGCTCCCAGCGGCGGAGTCCAGTGTGGCTTGAGCTGGCGAGAGATGATTCCCGGTAACGTTGCCAACATCGCCGGCCCCGCCGTTTGCGCGGGCGGGGTTTTGGCCTTGCCGGTGGTGTTGGCGCTGGTGACGCCTTTCAGGAAATCGGCGCCGATGCGGCTGCCGCCTGTGGTTTTGGCGCTGGTTTTGGCCGTGGTTTGCGCGTTTCGGGCCAATCGATCGATCGGCGACACCTCTGCATGGAGCGGGCTGGGCCGGACGGTGGGGAGCGAGGTTGGCTTTGCCGGTGCGGGCTTGACTGGCGTGGGCTTGACTGGCGAGGGAGCTGGTTTTGGCGGCGGGGGCTTGAGAGGCGCGGGAAACGGCCGGGGGGCCTGCCGTTCCAGCGGCGGCGGGGGCAGCTGCATCGGCATTGGCAGCAGGGGGTGGGCCTTTGCCGGTGGCGGGGGCGGAGGTGGCGGCGGAGGTGGCGCCGTGCCCAGCTGCGGGGCGATATCGGCGGCGGCCTGTTCGTGAGTGTTGGGGGCGCTGTCGGTGAGCCCCACCTTGTCGGTCAGGGTCACTTCCATGCGCGGCGGCGGGGCAATCACCTTGTCGGCCCGGTGGCTGAGCAGCAAGGCCAAAACCCCGGCATGCAGGGCGACGGCCAAGAGCAGGCCAAGGCGTTCTTCAGGGGCGAAACCGGGGCGGAGCATGACGGGGGGCATGACGGGGGGCATGGCGGGATCGTTAGTGTGCCGTATCTGAACCGGGGCTGGCCTGCCCGGCCCCGGCATTTTCCGGCGCCGCACCGGTGGTGCCCCCGGTACCGCCAACACCCAGCGTGACCAGCGAAATGCGGGTGATGCCGGCGTGGTTGAGATCGCCCATCACGGCGATGACCCGGCCGTAATCCAGCCCGCGATCAGCCCGCAGCGTGACCAGCGGCGGCTGGCCATCGGCGCCCTTCGGCAGGGCTTCGATGCGGCTGGCCAGCGTGCCCGGCGCCACCGGGGCATCATCGATAAAAACGCCGCCCTGCCGGTCGATGGCGATGACCACCTGATGCGGTGTCTCGTCCAGCGGCCTGGCCCGGCTGTCGGGCAGATTGATCGGAATGCCCGCCTTCAGCAGGGGCGCGGTGACCATGAAGATCACCAGCAGCACCAGCATCACATCGACCATCGGCGTGACGTTGATCGCCGCCATTGGCGCCCGCGCCCCCCGCCTGCGGCGGCGGCCGGGGCCGGGCTGCGACAGATCGCCAGCCATTAAAGCGTATCCAGTTCGCGGCTGAGGCTGGCATGGAAACGGTCGGCAAAGCGTTGCAACCGCGCCTCGAAGCCGCCCAGTTGATAGAGGAAGCGGTTATAGCCAATCACCGCCGGGATCGCCGCGAACAGGCCAATGGCTGTGGCCGCAAGCGCCTCGGAAATGCCCGGAGCCACCACCGCCAGCGAGGAATTCATCTGCTGGCCGAT
>CAIWFP010000234.1 GCA_903911985.1 uncultured Sphingomonadales bacterium | reverse complement strand
GACAGTAATGGGAGCGCGAGGGCGATGGCCCTCGCACCTTTCCCTTTCACCCTGCCTTGTGATCACTCCGGCCAAAGTCTGGCCGCGCGTCGTCCTGCCCTTCGGCGATGATCGAGCGGCGGATGGCGCGGGTGCGGGTGAAGTGGTCGAACAGGGCATCGCCATCGCCCACGCGGATGGCGCGTTGCAGGCTGGTGAGGTCTTCGGTGAAGCGCTGCAGCATTTCCAGCACCGCGTCCTTGTTCGACAGGAACACATCGCGCCACATGGTGGGGTCGGAGGCGGCGATGCGGGTGAAATCGCGGAAGCCACCGGCGGAATATTTGATCACCTCGCTTTGGGTCACTTCCTCCAGATCGCTGGCGGTGCCGACGATGGTATAGGCGATGAGGTGGGGCAAATGGCTGGTGACGGCGAGGACGAGGTCGTGGTGGGCCGGTTCCATCAGTTCGACATTGGCGCCGATTGCCTCCCAGAAGCGGACCAGCGCGTTCAATTTGTCCACCTCGTCGGTGAGGTTGCGCGGGGTGATGATGCACCAGCGATGCTGAAACAGGCTGGGGAAACCGGCGTCGGGTCCTGAATGTTCTGTGCCGGCCACGGGATGGGCCGGGATGATGAGGCCACGTCGGTCGTGATCGGGCAGGGCCTCGGCGAGGGCCCTGGCGACGGAGACCTTGCAACTGCCGACATCGGAAATCAGCGCATCCGCCGACAGCCCCGGCGCGACAGCGGCGGCGGCGGCGGCCATGGCGCCGGGTGGCACGCAGAAGATCACCAGATCGGCGCCCGCAACCGCCTCGGCGCCGCTGTCGCTGACCTTGCCCACAAGGCCCCGTTCGGCGGCGCGCTGGCGCGTGGCGGGGTCGAGATCGTAGCCACTGGTGGTGGCTTGCGGCAGATATTCGGCCACGGCGAGGCCGATGGAGCCGCCCAGCAGGCCGAGGCCGATGATGGCGATATGGCGGAAGGGGGGTGGGGGCGTGGTCATTTCGCGGCCTCTGCCATTTCGGCAAGGGCGCGGGCGATGTCGTCCATCTGTTTGGCGGTGCCGATGGTGATGCGCAAGGCTTGGGGCAGGCCCTGACCCGGGAGCCAGCGGGTGATGGTGCCGCGTTCCATCAGGCCGAGATAGGCGGCCTCGGCGGTGAGTTTGCCGGAGAACTCGATCAGCACGAAATTGGCCTGGCTGGGCAGTGGGCGCAGGCCGTGGTTGGCCAAAGCTTCGACGGCAGTGACGAAGCGGGCGCGTTCGGCCGCGTTGTGCAGGCGGGAGGCCTCGACGAAGGCCTGATCCGCCAAGGCGGCAAGGGCCATCGCCTGCCCTGTGTTCGAGATGTTGAACGGGCCTCGGATGCGGTTCAGCGCATCGACCAGGGGCGCGGCGCCGGTGGCCCAGCCGATGCGTTCGCCGGCAAGGCCATAGATCTTGGAGAAGGTGCGGGTGACGAGCACATTGTCGTGGGCAGCGGCAAGGGCGAGGGCGCCGTCGTCGTCTTGCGGAGCGACATATTCGCCGTAGGCCTGATCCAGCACCAGCAGCACATCGGAGGGCAGGGCGGCGTGCAGGCGGGCGACCTCGCCAGAGGGCAGGAAGCTGCCGGTGGGGTTGTTCGGGTTGGCGATGAACACCACGCGGGTGTTTGGCGTTACCAGCGCCAGCAGGGCATCGACATCGCTGCCGTAATCGGCATCGGGGGCGACGATGGGGGTGGCGCCGCAGCGGCGGGCGGCGATGTCATAGACCGAGAAGCCGTAGCGGACGTAGATGACCTCGTCGCCGAGGCCAGCATAGGCTTGCGCCGCGAGGTTCAGCAACTCGTCCGAGCCGGTGCCCATGACGATGCGCGCGGGATCTATGCCGTGGAGCGCGCCGAGGGCGGCGCGCAGGGCCTTGCTGTCCGGATCGGGATAGCGGGCGGGATCGGCGGCGTGCTGGCGGGCGGCAAGGGCGGCGGGGCTGGTGCCCAGCGGGTTCTCGTTGGCGGAGAGCTTGATCAGGGGGCGGCCATCGGCGCCGGAGGATTTGCCGGGCACATAGGCGTGGATCGCGCTGATCCAGGGTTTTGGGGTGGGCAGCTTGCTCATGGGGAGCGCCTTAAGCCTCCAGCCGCCAAATCGCAAATGGGGGAATTTTGGTGGTGAGGCGATGGTGGGGGGGAGGGGAGGGGGAGGGGAAGATGGAGGGGAAGATGGAGTCTTGGGGGTGTTACACCCCCAAACCGCCATACCTGTCAGTGTTGGGGCCGGAACTCGGCGGGGTGTGCTGCCGCGAAGCGGCTTTGACAGCCTGCGGCGCGGTGAGGTTGGGCGGGAGGTTGCCCTTGGCGCTACCTCTCGCCGGGAGACGTTATGGGGTTGCCAAGGGGATACCCCACTGCATTTGACGAACTCCCCCCGGACTTGCCTTTTCCGGCGCCACTCCCCTCATGGATGTGCCGCCCATTGACAGGCCCGGCCAATCCCCCCAATTCGAGGGCAAGATGCCCAGCGACCCTGCCTCCACCGCTTTATCCATTGCCAGCCCTGTCGTCAGCGATGTGCTGGAGCTGTCCAGTCCGCTTTCGCTGGATGGGGGGCAGAGTCTGGTGGCTGCGCGCATTGCCTATGAAACCTATGGCACGCTGGATGCCGACAGGGGCAATGCCATCCTCATCTGCCACGCCACCACTGGCGATCAATATGTTGCCAGCCCGCACCCGATTACCGGCAAGCCCGGCTGGTGGGACAGGACCGTGGGGCCGGGAAAACCGATCGATACCGACCGGTTTTACGTCATCTGCCCCAATGTGCTGGGTTCCTGCTTGGGCTCCACGGGGCCCGCCAGTCTCGCGCCCGATGGACAGCCGTGGGGCATGCGCTTTCCGGTCATCACCATTCGCGACATGGTGCGCGCCCATGTCGCGCTGCTGGAGGCGCTGGGGGTGAGCCGGCTCTATGCCGTGGTGGGCGGCAGCATGGGGGGCATGCAGGCGCTGAGCCTCGCGGTGAACTGGCCGGATATCCCCGAGCGGGTGCTGGTGATTGCCGCCACCGCCGCCATGCCCGCGCTGAACATCGCCTTTCAGGAGGTGGGACGGCAAGCGGTGATGGCCGACCCCAACTGGCAGGGCGGGGCCTATTATGGCACCGGCCATGCGCCGGACGCGGGGCTCTCCGTCGCGCGGATGGCCGCGCATGTGACCTATCTGTCGGAAGAGACGCTGTCGGAGAAATTCGGCCGCCGCCTGCAGGATCGGGCCGCGAAAAGCTTTGGTTTTGATGCAGATTTTCAGGTGGAAAGCTATCTGCGCTATCAGGGCACGGCCTTTACCGAGCGGTTTGACGCCAATTCCTATCTCTATATCACCCGCGCCATGAGCTATTTCGATCTGGCCGAGGATTTTCCGGGGTCCAATCATCACAGCGAGCGGCTGGTGCATGCCTTTGCCCGTTCGAAGGCGCGGTTCTGCCTCGTCTCGTTTGATACCGACTGGCTCTATCCCACGGCGGAATCGAAGAAGATTGTCCACGCGCTGAGCGCGGCGGGGGTGCCGGTGAGTTTTGTCGAGCTGTCGGCGCCCTTTGGCCATGACAGCTTCCTGCTGGATGTGCCCGAGCAGGACCGGGTCATCGCCGGGTTCCTCGCGCAATGACAAGCTTGCGCACCGATCTGGCGCTGATCGCCGCCCATGTCGCGCATGGCGCCCGCGTGCTGGATGTCGGTTGCGGCGATGGCACGCTGATGGCGGCGCTGCGGCGGGAGCGGGGTTGCGACGCGCGGGGCATGGAACTGGATCCGGGCAATGTCG
>CAIWFP010000233.1 GCA_903911985.1 uncultured Sphingomonadales bacterium | reverse complement strand
TGGTGGTCGACAGCGCGGGCGAGGATATCATCTATTCCAACCTGTTCACCGGCATCCACGGCAATTACCTGAAGCCCTCTATCGTGCGGGCCGGGCTCGATCCCGACAAACTGCCCACCTCCGATCCCTCGAAGATGAACTTCGCCGAGCTGACCGATGGCAACAAAAAGGCCTGGCGCGATATCTGGGGCTGTGGTCAGGGCATCGGCGCGGTCGAGGCGGTGGTGCCAGTGGCGGAGCTGGTCGCCCGGCTGAAAAGCGAATATGCCGCCGCCAGAGAACGGATCATCGAACAGGGCGCATAATTCATGGCTGCCCAATCGCTGGTCGAGATGCTGTCGCTCACCCCATCGGGGCCCGACAGTTTCATCGGCCACGCCCGCAATCCCGGCAAATCGCGCATCTTTGGCGAGGCGGTGGTCGCGCAATGTCTGCTGGCCGCCTATGAAACGGTGGAGGGGCGCCTGTGCCATTCGCTGCACTGCTATTTCATCCACCCCGGCGACCCCGCCGAACCGATCCGCTTTGAAGTCACCCGCACGCGCGACGGCGGCGCCTTTGCCACAAGGCACATCGCCGCCATCCAGTCCGGCAAGACCATTCTCGAAATGCTCGCCTCGTTCCAGCGCCCGGCGGCGGGTTATGAACACCAGATGCCGCTGCCCGGCGCCATCCCGCCCGAGCAGCTGGTGGATGACGACCCGCGCGGGGAGTATGTCGGCATTCAACTGCGCAATGTCGAAGTGCCGCGCCCGGGCCACGATCCCGTCGCGCGCCCACCCTGTCACCAGATGTGGTTCCGCAGCGAAAGACCGCTGGGCACCGACATCCGCCACCATCAGGCGGCGCTGGCCTGTGCTTCGGATTTCGCGCAATTGCCGGTGATCATCCAGCCCCATCCGGTCAGCTGGTCAACGCCCGGCTTCCAGTGCACCAGCCTCGACCACGCCATCTGGTTTCACCGCCCGTTGGACTTTACCCAGTGGCATTTGTGCGACATGGACACACCATCCTCCTCGGGCGAGCGCGGGCTCAGCCGGTCGACCATCTACGCGCAGGATGGCACGCTGGTCGCCACCGTCACGCAAGAGGCCCTGATCCGCATGCGCCGCGATACCGCCCCGCCCCAACCCGCCGCAAAGGACACAGCATGACCGACATCGTCCGCTTCGAGATTGCCGATGGCGTCGGCGTCATCACGCTCAACCGGCCCGAGAGGCTGAACGCGCTCGATGATGCCATGCACCCGGCGCTCGACGCGGCCTTTGTCGCCGCCCATCAGGCCAGCGATGTCCGGGCCATCGTGCTCACCGGCGCTGGCCGGGCCTTTTGCGCCGGCGCGGACCTTACCCGGCTGGACCGGCTGGAAGCCAGTGGCGGCGCGGGCTACGAGCTGCCGCGCCCCGGCGTGGTGTCACCGGCCTATCAGGGTCTGGGCCTCGATCCCGATCTTGCCGCGACCTATACTTTCCCGCTGGCAACGCCAAAGCCGGTCATCGCCGCCATCAACGGCCCTTGCGTGGGCGTCGCCTTTGCCATTGCCGCCACCTGCGATATCCGCTTTGCCAGCACCACCGCCAAATTCGGCGCGGCCTTTCCCCAGCGCGGGCTTCATGCCGAGGCCGGGCTGGGCTGGCTGCTGCCGCGCATCATCGGCACCGGTCTGGCCGCCGATCTGTTGATGTCGGGCCGGATGCTGGGCGCCGGGGAGGCGCTGCGCATCGGTCTGGTCAGCCGCATCGAGGAGCCCGAGGCCCTGCTCCCCGCCGCCATCGCCTATGCGCGCGAGATCGCCGTCCATTCCACCCCGCAGGCGGTGGCACTCATCAAGCGCCAACTGCTCGATGGCGCCCACCAAAGCCTTGGCGAGGCCCTGCGCATTGCCCACGACCTGCTGATCGAACGCCTTGACTGCGATGATTTCGCCGAAGGCATCGCCAGCTTCCGGGAAAAGCGCGCACCCCGCTTTGCCGACCTTCCCTGATCATCCCGCCAATCCTGCCAAGGAAAGCCCCAGCCACCATGACAAACCCCGACCTGTCACCCCTGTTCCAGCCCTTCACCTGCAAGTCGCTGCATCTGCGCAACCGCGTCGTCATGTCGCCGATGACTCGCCAGTTTGCCCCCAACGGCGTGCTGATTGACGAGGTGGACGGTTACTACGCGCGGCGGGCGGCGGGCGGCACCGGCCTGATCATCACCGAAGGCACCGCCATCAACCATCCGGTGGCGCATTATTCTGCCAATATCCCGCATTTCTACGGCGAGGCGGCGCTGGGGCGCTGGCGCTCGGTGGTGGCAGCGGTCCATGCCGAGGGCGGCGCGATCGTGCCGCAATTGTGGCATACCGGCCTCGCACGG
>CAIWFP010000232.1 GCA_903911985.1 uncultured Sphingomonadales bacterium | reverse complement strand
CCGCCGGGTGCGCCATAAAATCAGCCCTCAAGACCAAATATCATGCTGATATTGCTACACTATACTGCCAAAATTGCCAGATTTTCCCATTCGCATCTGGGAAATGTGGGTTAATATATATATGTGGATTGAAAGGCGAATTTTACAAAACTGCTCCCCGGTCTCCCCCATCCGCCGGGGCCGTCCGACGCTTGGGGGGTAAGGATACGGTATTCAAAACCCTTGAACGGGCTGATACCAATACTATCTTATTAAATAGGCTAGGTTTATATTAACCCTTGGAATTCGAATAATGGGCTCGTTACCAACGGAGTCGCAGCCTCAGGTGTATGTAATCGACGATGATCGTGGTGTGCGCACCTCGCTCGTCCTGCTGCTGCACGCCAACGGCATGCATTCCCGACCTTTCGCCACCGCGCAGGATCTGCTCGACGAACTGGACAATCTCGCACCGGGCGTTCTGCTGATCGATGTCCGGCTGCAGGCAGGCTCGGGGCTGGATCTGCTCGCCGAGTTGCATCGGCGGGACTGCTATTGGCCGGCGGCCATCATGACCGGCCATGGCGAAATTCCGCTCGCGGTGCAGGCAATGGAGCTGGGCGCGATCGCGGTTCTGGAGAAGCCCTTCTCCCATCAATCGCTCAGTTCAACCGTCCTCAAGGGTCAGGCGCGATTGCCCCGGGCCATCGCCAAATCGGCGCGCTTCAGGACGGCGCGGCAGTTGGGCGCGTCGCTCAGCCCACGCCAGCGCGAGGTATTCGATGGCGTGGTGGAGGGGCTGACCAGCAAGGAGATCGCCCGGCGCCATGGCCTCAGCCACCGTACCGTCGAATCCTATCGTGTGGACATGATGAACAAGCTGGGGGGCGGCAACCTTCTCGATCTGCTGGAGCTAAAGGCGGCGCTGGCGGAGATACAGGGTGAACCTTGAGGATTGCCCCGGAATCTGTGCCCAATACATCCGCGAAATGGACTGGGCGCAAACCCCGATGGGGCCCAGCAGCGCCTGGTCGCCCCGCCTGAGGCAGCTGCTATACATGGCCCTGCGATCCAGCGCGCCAAAGCTGTGGATCTGGGGTGAGCGGCAGACGACCTTTTTCAACGACGCTCTGGCCGAGACCCTCTGCGCGGGGCCTCAACGGATCGGACTGCCCTTTTGCGAATTCCACGAGGAAGCCTGGGAGCATGCCGGGGAGGCCATTGCCAGAACCCTGCAGGGCATCCCGCTGCAAAAGAGCGAGGTGGGCACCTGGTGCGCGGGCGAGGGCAATTGCCAGGGAGTGCCCTGGCTGGAGCTGTGTTACACGTCCGTTCTCGATGAGCATGGCACACCAACCGGGGTGTTGATCGATGTGCGCGACCTTTCGCGCGCGCGCCAACGCGAAGCCGCGCTGCAGGCGGAAATCATGCGCCTGCAGCGGCTATCCGACGATGCCGTCTTCATGATCGGCTATACGCTGGGGGCCGAATTCCGGATAGAATATGTCAACAAGGCGCTCAGGCGGTTGTTCCCCGGGCGGGAGCTTGTCGGCAAAACCGTCAAGGCGGTTTTGCCGGAGTTCGAGAGGAGGGGATACCTCGACAGCCTGAGGACGGTATTTCGCACCGGCCAGCCGTGGATGGTCAGCGGGATCCCGGTCGAGGTGCGCGATTCCGCATCCGGCCAGACACGGACGCATTATGTTGATCTGGCATGCACCCCGCTGCTCAACGAGGAGGGCCGGATCCTTGGCATCATGGGCACCGGCTCTGATGTTACCGAGCGGTATGTCGCCAGACTGGAGGCCGAGAGGCTGCGCCACCAGCTGCTGCACAACAGCCGGATCAACGCGATGGGCACCATGGCGATGACCCTCGCCCATGAGTTGAACCAGCCATTGGCCGCGGCCGCCAATCTGATTGGAGCCGCGCGGCTTTTGGCGGGTTCTTCCGCGCCGGAAACCGGCGCCGCGCTAGACCGGGCTCAGGCGGAAATTCAGCGGGCCGGCGGCCTGATCCGCCGCATGCGCTCGCTCGTCCGCTCTGGCCCCTCGGAAAGCGCCAGCATATCCATTGAGCAGGCCTTTCTCCGCACCGCCAGCCTGCTCGATGCGTCCGGATCCCATGACGTCACCCTGACCCTGAAACTGGCGCCGGACGCAACCCATGTCGTGGCGGACCAAATTCAGCTGGAGCAGATTCTGACCAATCTTTTCCGCAATTCCATACAGGCATCCGCGAACAGCACCCGCAAGGAGATTATCCTTTCCACCGAACGGACAGGCAGCGAAACCGTGCGGATAACGGTGCGCGATCATGGCCCCGGTTTTCCGCCGGACAGGCTGGACAATGTCTTCGAGTATGATGGGCCGGCCAACGACGACGGCATGGGTATTGGGCTGCCACTCACCCGGACACTGGTCGAGGCTAATGGCGGAGACATACAGGTGGCCAACGCGGCGAGTGGCGGGGCAATTGCCCATATCACCCTGCATGGGCAATTGCCCTGACCATCGGCCAGAACTGACGTGCGATTACGGTGGTGACCTTACCGCGCGATTGGCCGGGCCATCGGTTAACTTTCTGGTATCATATTAATTCATGAAAAGCCCGATACCCGTGGCGCCACACCCAGCGTGCGGCGCCATAGCTGTGGTCGTGGCCGGATATAAAAACAATCTTTCGGGGGTATTATGTATGGAGATACTGCCGCGGAAACATTTCGAAAGCGCTGTTAAATTGTCGTCAGATTTTCGATACGATTTATTTGAAGACAACGCGTATAATCTGAATGGGTATTTCAAACAGTATTTGAATAAGCTCGTCGCGATAACATTAACCGGCATCGACGGGATTATCCTCGAAGTAAACGAATTGATGTGCGAATTGTCGCAGTATGATTCGAACGAGCTTGTCGGTTCCAATAACAGGGTGCTGAAGTCGGGGGTTCACGGTCGGGAATTCTATGCCTCCCTGTGGGGGAATTTGGTCTCCGGCCAAATGTGGCGGGGAGAAATCTGCAATCGCGCGAAAGACGGATCCCTCTTCTGGACAGACACGACGATTACGCCTGTGCGGAATGCCGAAGGGGTCGCCGCGGGATATCTGTCGATCCGGCTGGACATTACCGAACGGAAGGAGGCCGAGGCGCGAGCGGCTATCGAAAACCGGCAGCGTCGCGATGCGGAGGCCCTGTTCAACGAAATCATCGATACCTTGCCCAATGGCGTAATTGCCTTTGGGCCAGACGAGCGCCTCGTCTATTTCAACAAGGCGCTCAAAAGGGAGAATGATACCACAATCCCGCGCTTCGCCCTCGGCAGGCATCGCTCTGACATTATGCAGGAGGCCGCGCAAAGCGGCTATATGCGGCCTTCGCGCCCCGGCGACGCAGAGGCGCCGACTCTGGCGGAAACCCTGGCCTTCGACGGCAACTATATTCAGGAGATTGCCGGCGACCGCTGGATACAGGTGCAGAACAGAAAGTCCCCGCGAGGGACCCTTGTTTCGGTGCAAACGGAAGTATCGGAACTCAAGCGGGCCAAGCGCAGGATTGAAGTGCTGGCCTACTCCGATGCCGTTACCGGCGTGCTGAACCGCCACGCGCTGGTCGAGCAACTGAACGCGCTCTGTGGCAAGCCTGGGGACGGCAAGCCTGGGGACGGGGCCCCCGAGACCTTGGACCCAAAACCTGCGGCAGCGGGCGCGCTGGTTCTCATCGACCTCTCCGGCTTCAAGATGATCAACGATGGCATGGGGCATACGGCGGGCGACGCGGTGCTGCGCCACGTGGCGCAGTCGCTCCAATCATGTGTGCGGCAACGCGATTGCGTGGCCCGGATCGGGGGCGATGAATTTGCCGTTCTGCTGCGTGACTTCAGGAGCCCGGCGAACATCAGGCGCATTCTGGGCAAATTGGCGGCAGCGGTTCGGCGTCCGGTCGAGATGGACAACCGCACCATCATTCCCGCCGCCAGCATGGGGGTTGCCAGCTTCCCGGCCAACGGGACAACGCCCGAGGATTTGATGCGAAACGCCGATATTGCCCTCTACGAGAGCCGGCATAATGGCAGCTCCTATTGCAATTATAACGGCAGGTTGGAGAGGCAATACCAGCGACGCCGGCATCTGGCCGGGCTTTTGCGGCAGGCGCTGATGCGGGATGCGCTGATGCGGGAGGCGGCGGATAGTGACGATTTCCACGTCGAGCTACAGCCACAAATGGACCTGCGTAGCGGTCGCCATACCGGTTTCGAGGCGCTCGCCCGGTGGAAGGTTGATGGCACCCCCATCCCGCCTTCGGAATTCATTCCCATAGCCGAAGAATGCGGCCTGATCATCGATCTGAGCTATCGGATGATAGAAGATGCTCTGGCCATGATGGCGCGACTGAAGTCTGCGGGTCTTGAGCCGGGCATATTGGGAATCAACGTTTCGTCGGCCCAGTTGTATGATGCCAAATTCCCCAGGAAATTTCTCGGGCTGCT